>JAUXJK010000023.1 GCA_030624785.1 Actinomycetes bacterium | reverse complement strand
TGTCGATCGTGCTTGCACGGCGTTTGAAGAACTCGGTGCCGAGCTCGGACTCACGGCCCACGAGGCCGCGGCCGGGGTCCTCGAGATCGCGTCCTGGAATCAAACTCACGGAATCCGTCAGGTCTCGGTTGAACGCGGTCGCGATCCACGAGCGTTCGCGCTTTTCGCATTCGGTGGATCGGGCCCGCTGCTCGCGGCTCAGGTCGCCGGGCTCCTCGACATGGAGACGGTGATCATCCCGCCGAACCCAGGCAACACATCCGCATTCGGGCTACTCGTTTCCGACATCAAGCGCGATTTCGTGCGGACATTCGTACGCAGCGAGGCACAGCTTGATGCGTCAGAACTCGAGGCGGCCTGGGCGGAGCTTGAACGCGAGGGACGCGATGTGCTCACCCGCGAAGGAGTTGCTGAAGACAAGATGATTCTGAAGCGCATCGTCGATGCGCGCTACTTCGGAGAAGCTCACGAGGTGCAGGTGCCTGTCGCGGGCACGAAGCTCGATACGGCTGCGTTGCCTGGGCTCATCGATCGTTTTCATGACGTACATGACCGTGTCTATGGCTACGCCTACCGGGGTGAGCAGCCGATCGAGCTCGTCAATCTGCGAGTCCAGGCGGTTGGAGTCGTCCACCGGCCAACGCTGGCACCGAATGCGGGCGGATCGGCGGACCCGAAACCAACCAGCACGCGTGGCGTGTACTTCGACGGCAAGCAGGCCGAGACTCCGGTCTACAGCCGTGATCAGCTTTGTGCTGGCGCCAACTTCGAAGGACCGGCCATCGTCGAGGAGTTCGGCTCCACAACAGTCGTCTTCGCCGGGTGGCACGCGAGGGTCGATGACTTCGGCAACCTGATACTCGAGATGAACGGGAAGGACGCGTAATGGCGATCAATACGGAACTTTCGCCCGTCGTTCTCGAAGTCATAGAAGGCTCGGTTCGCTCGGCAGAGCTCGAGATCGAAGCCGCGGTGGAGCGGACGGCACGCTCACCGATGATTCGAGACCAACACGATTACCGGGTCGCCCTGTTCGACGCTCGCGGACGCAAGCTGACCGGGCGTTCGTACTCGGCGGTCTGCGAGCCCATCTTCGAGCGATGGTCGGCCGAGGAGATCGTCCCGGGAGACGTGTTCTTCTGGAACGATCCGTACAACTCGACCGGTGGCATTGGTCACGTGCCCGATCTATGCACGACCGTTCCCGTCTTTCACGAGGAGCGGCTCGTGGCCTTCGCGCAGGTGTTCGGCCACCACGATGACGTGGGCGGCATGGTGCCCGGTTCTCTGCCCGTCCATGCGACGAGCATCTTCCAAGAGGGTCTAATGGTGCCCCCGATCAAGCTCTACGACGCAGGTACGCGAAACGAAGCCGCGTTCGACATCGTCTGTCGCAACAGTCGCCTGCCCGACCACCTTCGCGGTGACGTTGACGCCGAGATCTGAGCATGTCTCGTTGGCGCGCGACGCATTCTCGAACTCTGCGATCGCTACGGCGTCGAGACAATCGAACAGGGATTTCAAGCGCTGATCGACAACTGCGTGGCGACGATTCGCAACGAACTGTTCCCGAAGATCGCCGACGGTGTGTACGAGTGGGAGGACTACGTCGAGAACGACGGTGTCGACGAGCCGAGACTGCACACCCTCAAGATCACCATGACGAAGACGCCAGACAAGCTGACGATCGACTTCAACGGGACGGACCCCCAGGCGAAGGGGCCGATCAACTGGGCAGCCAACTACGGCGAGTATCGGTTCGCCAAGAAGTGGATCGCACCGATACTTCGCAACCTCGCCGATACGCCCGAACGCGCTGCGGAGATCGACATGAACGAGGGTGTTTGCGACTGCGTCGACATCATCTTTCCGCCGCCGGGAACTCTGGTCTCGCCTACGTTCCCGGCTCCAGTCGGAATGCGTTTCGTGACGTTCTTGCGCGTTCTCGGCATCTTTGCCGGCTGCCTAGCCCAGGCTACGGGAGGGCGCATTCCAGCCGACCAGGAGACGATTCGCATCTGGGGGATCCACGGTTGGGACGACGAGGATCGGTTCTTCCTGTTTCGCGAGGTGCTCGGCGGCGGCTCGGGCGGCCGCTGGTACGCCGACGGCTCCGACGTGATCCACATCGTGCCGAACTCGCGCAATCTGCCCGCCGAGTTCTCCGAGACGCGCTACCCGATCGTGGTCGAGCAGCTCGCTCTGAAGCAGGATGCCGGAGGCCCAGGTCTGAAGCGTGGCGGGCTCGGGTATCACAAGAAGATTCGCGTACTTCAGGGCGTCTCGCTACTGTCGAACGCAGATCGCTCGCTCCTCAACACCTACGGTGTGAACGGCGGCTCAGCGGGAAGCACCTACGGAATTAGTGTGCACCGCGCCAATGGTGAGGAGACACAGGTTCCGGGCCTGGCCGACGACATAGAGGTCGCCGAGGGCGATCTGATCGAGATCACGACCACCGGGGGCGGTGGTTGGGGAGACCCGCTCGAGCGAGAGGCCGAACTCGTGCGGCTCGACGTGATTCGCGGTCTTGTGTCACGCGAGCGCGCCCAGATCGACTACGGCGTGATCTTCGACGGAGACGGCGAGGAGATCACCGTGGCGGAGGGCGCGACGAGCGCCGAGCGCGATGAGCAGCGACAAGCACGGCGCCCGCTGGACATGTTCGACCGTGGCGACTACTTCCGCTCGCTCGGCGCGGCCGAGGGATCTGCGGCAGAATCTCCGAACGTCGAGGAAAGCGCCTAGCCCAATGAAACCAGCGCCGTTCGAATACCACGCTCCAGAGACGCTCGATGAGGCGCTTCGCCTCAAGAGTGAACTTGGCCCCGAGGCAAGTGTCCTCGCCGGCGGTCAGAGTCTCGTACCGATGTTGAATATGCGGCTTGCTTCGCCCGAGGCCCTGATCGATCTGCGTAAGCTCGACGAGCTGCGATACATCAATGTCGCTGACGATGCCGTGGCGGTCGGTGCGATGACCACGCACCGCGCTCTCGAGCGCTCCGATGCTGCGTACAGCGCATGTCCGCTGATTCGAGAGGCGCTCGGGCTCGTCGCCCACGCGGTCGTGCGAAATCGTGGAACGATTGGTGGGTCGGTCGCGCACGCTGATCCGGCTGCCGAGCTTCCGTCGGTGCTCGTTGCGCTGGGCGGGAAAGTCAAAGTTCGTAGCCTGCGCGGAGAGCGCGAGATCGCGGCCGCGGACCTCTTCACATTTCACTTCACGACCTCACTCGAGCCTGACGAGCTCCTGACCGAGATATCGTTCCCAGCGCTCGAGCAGGGGGCGGGTTCCGCTTTCCTGGAGATCAGCCGTCGCCACGGTGACTACGCGCTCGCGGGCGCGGCCTGCGTGGTCTCGAACGGCAACACGCGCCTGGCGTTCACAGGAGTCGGCCCGATCCCCGTGTTCGTAGAAGGCGACGATCCTGACGCAGCCGCTGCTGCGACGTCTCCCTCGGACGACATCCATGCCACGGCCGACTATCGACGCCAGCTTGTGCGGGTGTTGACGTCCCGGGCAGTCGGACTCGCGCGCGAACGAGCCCAGGTGAGCGGGTGAGCTCTCGAAATGTCACCGTGACCGTCAACGGGTCAACCTTCGAGCGCGAGGTCGAGCCGCGACTGCTGCTCAGCGATTTTCTTCGTCATGACGTGGGTCTCACAGGAACGCACGTCGGCTGTGAGCACGGAGTGTGCGGCTGCTGCACCGTTCGCGTTGACGGTGAGGCTGTCCGATCGTGCCTGATGTTCGCTGTACAAGCTGACGGTGCCGAGATTCTCACCGTCGAAGGGCTCGCGCCTGCCGAAGGTGGCATGCACCCGCTCCAGGAGGCGTTCAAGGAGTGTCACGGACTTCAGTGCGGTTTCTGTACGCCCGGATTCGTGATGGCGGCGAGTGCCTACCTCGACGAGCAACAGCGGGCCGATCTCACGGATGAAGAGGTCAGAGAGGCGATCTCGGGCAATCTCTGTCGTTGCACGGGCTACCAGAACATCGTGGAGGCAGTGAAGCTCGCCGCCAAGACAATGTACGGAGCCTCGTAGTGTCGACGCGCGTATTCGGCAAGCCAATTCGTCGCAACGAGGATGAGCGCCTGCTGACCGGGCTAGGGAGCTATGTCGACGACATCTCCGCGCCCACCGCCGTGCACGTCGCGTTCCTCCGCAGCCCGGAAGCGCACGCTCGGATTGTGAAGCTCGACGTCAGTCGCGCGCGTGAGCATCCCGGCGTCGTAGCCGTCTACACGCATACCGACCTGGGCGAGCACGACATCGAGCTGCCGCTGATGATCCCGCACCCCTGCATGCCATACCCGAAGACACAGCGGCTCTTGGCCCATGATGAGGTGCACTACGTTGGTCAGACCATCGCGATGGTCGTGGCCGAAAGTCGCTACGTCGCCGAGGACGCGCTCGAACTGATCGAGCTCGACTACGACCCGTTGCCGGCCGTAGTCGACATTGAGGCGGCTCTCGAGGACGGTGCGAGCACGACCCATACGGACTCACCCGGCAACGTCGGCGCCCATCTAGAACAGAAGGTCGGTGATCCTGACGCCGCCTTTCGCGAGGCCGACGTCGTGTTCAGCGAGCGTTACTCGATCGAACGCTCCGCCGGCATGGCAATGGAGACACGTGGCGTCCTCGCAGACTACGACGCGCGCAGGCAAGAGCTCACGGTCTGGGACACCACGCAGGCGCCACTGACGATCAAGGGCTCGCTCGGCTCGTTGTTCGGCATTCCGTACAACAAGGTGCGGGTCAAGCAACCTGACATCGGTGGGGGCTTCGGAACGAAGGTCATGTTCTATCCAGACGAGGTGCTTGTCCCTTGGGCAGCGATTCAGCTTGAGCGGCCAGTGAAGTACATCGAGGATCGGATTGAACATTTCATCGGCTCGACACACGAGCGGAAGCAGATCCACGACATCGAAGTCGCAGCAACAGCGGATGGCGTGGTTCTCGGACTGCGCGATCGCTTTATCCATGACACGGGGGCCTACATCCCGTACGGGATAGCCATCGCCCAGGTCGCGGCAACACAGCTTCCTGGGCCGTATCGAGTGCCGAACTTCTCGGTTGAGTTCACGGCGGTCTACACGAACACCGTGCCGGTGACGCCCTATCGAGGTTGCGGGCGCCCGCAAGCGTGCATGGTGATCGAGCGAGTCATGGATCGTCTCGCGACCGAAGTGGGCGTGGATCGAGTCGAGATCCGGCGTCGCAATTACATTCAGCCGGAGGAGTTTCCTTACCACCGCGGCGATATTCTGTTCGCTGACGGCCTGCCCGTGACGATCGACTCCGGGCAGTACGACAAGCAGCTCGATCTGCTTCTTGAGACGATCGACTGGGAGGACTTTCCGGCCGAGAAGGAGCAGGCGCGCGCGGAGGGCCGCTATCTCGGAATCGGGATCGCCAACTACGTGGAGGGAACGGGTCTGGGCCCCTACGAGGGCGCCCACGTTCAGATCGAGCCAACCACGGGCAAGGTGTGGGTTGCGACCGGGTTGACGTCGATCGGTCAAGGACTTGAGACCGCACTGGCGCAGGTAGCTGCCGAGGAGCTTGGAGTCGAGGCGCACGATGTCCTAGTTGTGACCGGTGACACACAGGCGATGCCGTGGGGTGTCGCGACCTTCGCCAGCCGGGCAGCTGTCGTCAGCGGCAACGCGGTTGCTGTGGCCGCGCTCGAGGTCAGGAACAAGGCGCTCGGGTATGCGGCAAACATGCTCGAAGCTGCGACCGACGATCTCGAGTTGGCGGATGGGAAGATTTTCGTACGTGGTGCACCGGAGCGCCATGTGACACTCAAACAGGTCGCGATCGCATCGAATCCTCTGCGCTATGCCTTCGACGATGACGCACGGGCGGCGACCCAGTTTGCACCGGCACGACGGGCCGACGGGCCGCAGCTTCCACCGGGCGAGGAGCCTGGACTCGAGGCAACCGGCTACTACAGCCCGCCGCACGCGACGTGGGCGAGTGGGGCACACGCCGCGGTGGTCGAGGTTGATATCGCCACGGGCGAGCTTACGTACGTGCGATACGCGGCCGTCCACGACTGTGGCACCGTGATCAACCCGATGATCGTCGAAGGGCAGGTCATGGGCGGCGTCGCGCAGGGCATTGGCGGCTCGTTCTACGAGCGGATGGCCTACGACGACACCGGGCAGCGACGCAACGCGTCGTTCATGGACTTTCTCGTCCCGTATGCGACCGAGGTACCAGCCATGCGTCTCGAACATCTCGAGACGCCGTCACCGCTCAATCCAAAGGGCATCAAGGGCGCGGGCGAGGCTGGCTGTATTCCCGTTCCGGCGCTCACGGCAAGCGCGATCGATGATGCACTCAGCGATCTCGACGTCACCATTCGAGACATGCCGCTTGATCCGTGCTCGCTCAAGGCGATCATCGACGCGGCCCCTACGCGATAATCGAACTGCCGGCGCACGCCGGATCAACCACGACACGATCAGAGGAGCTCGATGCGGATCAAGTACATCATTCCGTTCCCGTTCGACGAGGCCGGCATCGCCGCGCGGGCGGCACAGATTCCTTCAGAGATCCTGGGACCCGACACCAAGGTTGAGTGCGTCCCGGTACGCAACTCGATCACGATGCTCGACTCGGAGTACGAGTCACTTCTGTTCGACATCTACATCGCCGAGGCCGGCCTTCGCGCCGAAGAGGAGGGCTACGACGCCGTCGTTATGGACACCGTGTCCGACTCCGGTCTCGCCGCGATGCGTTCGCGCATGACGATTCCCGTCATCGGTCCAGGACTCGTTGCGTATGCGACCGCGATCATGCTCGGGAAGCGCTTCTCGATCATCACGATGTGGGACAAGTGGAAGTTCTTCTATGACAAGAACCTCGCCGTGTACCACCTCGAGGGCAAGTGCGCCTCCGTTCGCTCGGTAAACATGCCGCCCGACGTTGAGGCGCTCTTCGAAGGCAAAGAAGAGGAGATGTTTCAGAAGCTGACGGACGAGGCGCAACTGGCGATCGACGAGGACGGCGCTGACTGCATCCTGCTTGGCTCAACGACGATGCATCAGGCTGGCGAGTACATGCAGAAACATCTCGAGGCACAGGTCATCAATCCTGGGCCCGTTGCGATCAAGATGACCGAGGCGATCGTTGCGTTGGGGCTATCGCATTCGAAGGTTGCGTATCCATCGCCGGCGACGTTGCAGGACGAGAAATACTTCTCGCTGATGGATGTCCATGGCAAGCCTCGAGAGCTCTAGGCCTGTGTCTTCGGAGCGACAGGCCCTGGACGACGGCGAGCGCACCGAGATGGCCGGCGGGCGCGTCCGGATCGAGACGGTAGAGCTCCGCGGAGCCGTCGTGAAGCGCGTTGCGCACGGGCCGGGCTGGCGCTGGAGCGAGCACAGCTCGACTGAGGTTGGCGAACCGCGCTGTCCACGGCGCCATGTCGGCGTGATGGTCGGAGGTCGGATGCGAGTCGAGGACGCCGACGGGAACGGATTCGACGCGGTCGAGGGCGACGTCGTCGTTATCGAGCCTGGGCATGACGCGTGGACGCTCGGCGACGAGCCTTCGATACTGGTTGAGTTCGAGGCTCTCGCGAAGAGCTAGCGGGCGCTTGCCCACTGCTCGAGCCGCGCGGTCGCCTCACGCATCTCGTGCGTAGCACCGGCGAAGGAAAAGCGCATGTAGCGGCCTCCGCGCGCGGGGTCGAAGTCGATTCCTCCGGTCACGGCGATGCCAAGCTCGTCGAGCCACTCGGCCGAGAGATCTTGGCTGTCGCCGAGGTGGTCCACTCGAGCCCAGACGTAGAACGCGCCGTCGGCCGGGGCCACGTCATCTATGCCGACGGCTGGAAGGCGCTCGAGCAGGATCTCGCGGTTCTCCGCGTAGCGGCGGACGTTCCCCTCCAGCTCCTCGTGACAGTCGAACGCGGCCACGCCCGCCAGTTGAGAGAGTGTGGGGGCCGAGATGTAGAGATTCTGTGCGAGCCGTTCCACGGCGCCGAGGAGTGATTCGGGCAGCAGCAGCCATCCGAGCCGCCAGCCCGTCATCGAGAAATACTTCGAGAAGCTGTTCATGACGACGGCGTCCGAGCCTGACGCGATCGCTGTTTCAGCGGCCTGGCCGTAGGTAATGCCGTGATAGATTTCGTCGGAGATCAGCTGCGCCTCGTTCAGCGTGCACCATGAGTTCAGCGCGCTGAGCGAAGCTGCGTCGAGCATCGTCCCGGTTGGGTTCGACGGGCTCGCCACGACGACGCCGACGAGCGGCGCGTGTGCTTCGAGGAGTTCGGGCGTGAGCTGAAAGCGAGTCGTCGCGTCGACTGGAACATCGACGACCTCGACCCCAAAAGACGCGAGGATGTTCTTGTAACACGGGTAGCCCGGGGAGGAGACGGCGACCCGGTCGCCCTCGTCGAAGCACGCGAGGAACGCCAGCACGCACGACGCGGAGGCCCCAGTCGTCACGGCAACTCGCGCCGGATCGACCTCAATGCCATACCAGTCGGCGTAGTGGGCGGCGATCGCTGCGCGCAATTCGGGCGTGCCCAGCGCGTTCGTGTAGCCGAGCGGGCCACCGCTTCGTAGAGCTGCCTCGGCCGCCTTGACCACGCCCTGCGGGGCACCCGTCGATGGCTGGCCTACCTCGAGATGCAGTACCTCGCCGCCTGCTTGCTCGCGTTCCTCGGCGGCCCGCATCACCTCCATTACATAGAACGGTGGGACATCGGCGCGGCTCGAGGAACGTCGGGGCATGAGCGCCATGATGCCGTACGCTCCTTCCATCGTGCCGATGGACGCCAACGCTGCTGCGGTTGCCAATGCGCTCGCGATCGAGCGTGTTCTAGCGAGCGAGCCGTGGCTCGTGGGTGTGCGTCCGGCCGGAGAGGTCATTCCTGGGCTCGAGCCCAATCAGGTGCTCCACGCAGCGCCGCCCGCCTCCTCGTGGGAGGAGCTTTCGCCGCTCATTCGGAGCGGTGTAGTCGGCGCTGCTCTGTTTGAAGGGCTCGCCGGATCACCTGAGGAGGCCCTGCAGAAGGTGGCGGCCGGCGAGATCTCTGTCGGAGCTGCGCAGGATCACGGCGCCATGGCCGGCGGTGTTGGCTCGATCCCGGCGTCGATGCCCGTGATGGTGCTCGAGGATCGAGCGAACGGCAACCGCGCGTTTCATTTTCTGATGGAAGGCTTTGGACGCAGTCTGGTGCTCGGCATGTATGACGCCGCGATCGAGGAACGTCTCGTCTGGTTCCGCGACGAGTTAGGGCCCGCGCTCGATAGCGCAATCAGGGCGCTTGGCGGCATCAACTGCCGTGAGCTGATGGCCGAGGCGCTACGACGAGGTGACGAGCTACACAACCGCAACGCGGCCGCGACATCTCTCTTTGCGGAGCGCCTGGCGGTTGGTTTCACGAAGACGGTTACGCCTGCGGCAGTTCAGGAGCGTGCGTTCGCCCTGATGCGCGAGAACGCGCAGTTCTTCGTGCCAGTTCCTCTCGCTGCCGCGAAGCTCGCGCTCGACGCGGCCGATGGCATCGAAGGATCGAGCCTGCTGACCGGATGCGGAGCGAATGGCGCGCAATGCGGCATTCGCGTCTCAGGGCTACCCGGCCAATGGTTCACCGCGCCGGCGCCTGTGCCTGAAGGGATTCTCTTCGAAGAGTTCGGGATCGAGGACGCAGGGCCCGCGTGCGGCGACTCCTTGCTCGTCGAGTGCTACGGACTGGGGGCCACCTTGCTGCCGGCTGCGCCGGCTTTCTGGCCTCTCGTGGGCGCGGACAGCGCGCTCGCGGAAGGGCTTACGCGCGACGCACGGCGCATCGCTCTCGGTGAGCACCCGGACTATCGCGTTCCGGTTCTTGGCGATCGAGGGGCGCCGATTGGAGTCGATGTGCGACGTGTGATCGAGACCGGAGTACGGCCGACGATCGACATCGTCATGGTCCATCCCGAGCCGGGGCGGGGCGTGATCGGATTCGGGCTCACCCAGCCACCGATGGAATGCTTCACGGCAGCGGTCGCGGCACTAGACCAGGCAACCACCCGCGCATCTTCGGCGTAGCGACTGAGCTTTTTCGGTGCCGTGTCGATCGGCGCCTCTGTCGTTCGACGTCTGTATGAAGGCGCCACATAGCGTCTCGCTGACAACAAGCTAGGAGGAGCAATAATGCCGAAGTACGTGCTCGCTTACCACGGCGGATCGATGCCCGAGACCAAGGAAGAGCAAGCTGAAGTGATGCAGGCGTGGGGTGCCTGGATGGGTGGCCTCGGCGACTCACTCGTTGATCCCGGGAATCCGGTTGGCCAGTCGTCCACCGTCACCAGCGGCGCCGTGACCACTGACGGCGGCGCCAATCCTCTCAGCGGCTACAGCCTGCTCAACGCCGGAAGCCAGGAAGAGGCGATCAAGGCCGCGCAGGGTTGCCCGATCTTGCAGCGCGGTGGTAGCGTCGAGGTTGCGGAAGCAATCGAGATGTAGGACCCTCGGCTCTGGGGCAGGATTGGCGGCGATCCGGCCCCGGCCGTGTTCTAGCCCCGGACGAGCTCGATGTCGGGGCGGAACGCCGCCACGGCGAACCAGAAGGGCGTATCGAACCGCGCTCGCAACCCTGTGGTCGTGTCGACCACGAGAGAGAACTGGAGCATCCGGGTTGCGTTCGACAGCCTCCTCAAACGCCACGATCGCTGCCGGAATCCGTGTGAGTTGGCCCCGGTTGGCTCTCCAACGATCGCCTCAGCATCGAACTGTTGCCACCAGGACTGAGCGAACGAACAGACCTGGGGATTCGTCAGACGTCGACGCCGACGCGGCCTGCTTCGACCGAAGCGGGATACGTCTTGACGCGCGCGCGCTCGCTTACATCGAAGAGCTTCTCGCCCGTTTCGAGGTCGAACTCCCAACCGTGCCAGGGGCATCGCAGTACGCGGCCCTCGTGCCCGTAGACGTATTCGTACGGATCGGACGGGATCATGGTGCCTCGAACCGTGCCGAGACACAGCGCGGCGCCCTGGTGCGGACAGATGTTGCGTAGCGCAAAGAGATCACCATCCACGTTGAAGACACCGATCGATCTCCCGTCGGCCTCAACGATTCGTCGAGCTCCCGGAGGCAGCTCGTCAGCGGCGCACACATCGATTCGTACCACGTGTACCACTCTAAGCGGACACTGCTAGCCTCGCTGGATGAGTTCGACCTCGGCGAGTGTCGCTGCGAAGGAAAAGGACACACCCGTGTTGACCGTCGACTGCGACGTCCATTCGCATCTGCGGGACGGTCTTTCTGACCTCGTCCCGTACATGTCATTGGCCTGGCAGAAGCGACTCGGTGCAGGCCAGGCCGAGGGGTGGTCCAAGGACATGTACGCATCGTCCTTCTCGATCCCGAAAAACGTGCTCTATGTGAATCCGGTTGGGGTCATGCGTCGAGACGCGTTGCCCGAGGACGGGTCTGTCCCGGCATCTGACCCGGCGATGGTGCGCACGCAACTGCTTGATGAGTTCGAAATCGACAGGGCAGTATTGATCGGGGGCAACACGCTCGGGCTCGGTGCGCTGCCTGACGCTGATCTCGCTGCGGTCATCGCGTCTGCCTACAACGATCACATGACGGAGCACTGGCTCGAGTTCGACGAGCGCTTCCGTGGTGCGCTGGTCGTCGCGCCTCAGGATCCAGAGCAGGCCGTTGCCGAGATCGAACGCGTGGGTGATCGGGCGGGCATGGTGCAGGTGTTCTTGCCACTGATGAACGTCCTGATGGGCGATCGGCACTACTACCCGATCTATGCAGCGGCAGCCGAGCGTGGCCTGCCGATCTCGGTGCACCCGAACTCGGCCGATGGGATCTTTGCGAAAGCTCCGGCGCTCGCAGGTGGCATCTTCACGTACTACATCGAGTGGCATACGGCGCTGACGCAGATCTTCCAGTCAAACGTGATCAGCCTGACCTGTCACGGGGTGTTCGAGCGGTTCCCAGAGCTACGGCTGATCGTTGCGGAGGGTGGCTTCGCGTGGCTGCCCGATGTGATGTGGCGACTCGACAAAGATTGGCATTCGGTTCGAGATGAGGTGCCCTGGCTCAAACGCCCTCCAAGTGAGTACATCCTCGACCACGTGAAGTTCACAACGCAGCCGTTCGTCGAGTCCTCCGATCCCGACCACGTTCGGAACATTTGCGAGATCATCGACGCTGATCGGACGCTCCTCTACTCGAGCGACTACCCACACTGGGACTTCGATAATCCTCGGCGTGCCCTGGCCGTGCTTCCCGAAACTACGAGGGCGCGCATCGGCGGTGGCACCGCTGTTGAGCTTTACGGGGAGCGCATTCTCTAGCCCGACCCGTGCTTGAGAACCCGGTTAG
>JAUXJK010000335.1 GCA_030624785.1 Actinomycetes bacterium | reverse complement strand
TCTGGAATCTGATCCGCCGCTGCTCGATAGACGTTGCCGTAGATCTGGCTCTCGCCGAGGCGGTCGATCACGCCATCCCGGCGGAGGATCTCGCGTACATCGACTTTCAAGCGAGCGAGCCGTAACTCCACGCCAGCGTTCGAGGCCAGGTCGAGAATGTTGTTCATCTTGTCAGCGCCTTGCGAGTCGATGAAGTTGACACTCTCGAAGTCGAGCACAATCGTGCGGAGTGGCGGGTCCGCCTCCCCCGAAAGCTCGCGGAGCCGGTCCTCGAGCGCGTCCGCACTGGCGAAGAACAGGCCCGCATCGAAGCGCATTACCAGCAGACCGGGGTAGGTCTCGCTTTCCGGGTACTCGTCCGCGTTCCGGAACACCTGCGTCCCGGTTTCGTGCGCGAGCACCGGCATGTGCGGGTTCGCCGAGACGTAGACCAGCCAGATGAGCGAGAGCACGACACCGATGATCACACCGGCCAGCACCCCGGCCGTCAACACGCCGAGGATCGCGATGATCGCGATCCAGAAGTCGACTCGTGCTAAGCCGCGGAGCCGCACTATCTCTGCCACATCCATCATGCCCCAGACGACTGCGTCGATGATGATCGCGGCGAGCACCGGCTTCGGCAGCTCCGCAAACAGCGGCGCAAGGAACAACATGGTGAGGATGACCAGTACCCCGGTGACGAGCGACGACACCGGCGTCTTTGCCCCGGAGCTGTCGTTGAGCGAGCTGGCCGAGAGGCTGGTTGAGACCGGGATCCCCTGCACGAGCCCGGAGCCTGCGTTCGCCATGCCCTGAGCCATCGACTCCTGGTCGATGTCGATTCGATACCGGTGTTTAGAAGCGAACTCGCGCGCATCCCCGGCGCTCTGCGAGAAGCCGATCAGCAGCAGTCCGATCGCCGCGGGAGCGATCGTGGCAAAGTTCTCGGTGATGAACGAAAGGCTCGGTACGTCGACCGTTGGAAGGCCGCTCGGGACGTCGCCCACCAGCGCCACGCCTCGATCCTCGAGGTCGAAGATCGCAGACGCGAGCAAGCCAGCGATCACCAGCACCAGTGCGCCCGGTATTCGTGGCACGGTGAACCGCAGCCCAGTGATCAACACAACCGAGGCCACCCCCACCACCAGCGTCGTCGTCTGGATATCGTCGAGGCCCTCGAACCAGCTCAGTAGCTTGGCCCACGAGTTCGATCCCTCGGCGTCGCTGCCGGTGATCTTCGGCAGTTCGCCAACCACCACCTCAACGGCGGCGCCAAACAGGAACCCGGTGATCACCGCCTTCGACAGGAACTGGGAGATCCATCCCATCCGGAACACCGCCAGCAGCAGGAAGAGGATTCCGGTGACCAGCGTGATCGCCGCCACCAGCTCAACCGCGTCCTCGTCGGAGACGCCGGCTGACACCACGGCGCCGGCGGCGACGGCCGCCAGCGCCGAGCTCGGCCCGGTCGCAATCTGCCGAGAGGTCCCGAAGAGCGCGTACAAGATCGCGCCCGCGGCGGCAGCGTAGAGGCCGTGCTGGATCGGCACTCCCGCAATCTCTGCGTAACCGAGTGATTTCGGCACGACCAGGGCCGCGACCGTCAGGCCGGCAATCACGTCGGGGCGCAGCCACTGCTGCTCGTACTGCGGAGCCCACTGCACTAGCGGTATAAAGCGGGAGATTCTCGTGGGTTCGGCTCGCGTGCTGCTGTCGGTGCGCACTGTCAGATCCTTGACCGTGTTGTTCACACCTCGCCGATCCGAAGTGCTCCTCAGACGACTCTGCCCGTAGGACCGCTCGAACTGGGCTCAGCGAGGTCAGTTCGTTGTGCGGCGCGTTGTCGCCACGACCGAGATCGGCAGGCGAACAGAAGCCGCAACGATGAATCGCTCACGGTCCGTCGCCAGCCCTCGAGGCGGCCCGGAGCGCAAGCGGCCACGCGCTTGTTCAGCGAATCGCAGACGTAGTGGGCTCGCGAGAGACGACCCCTTACCCGTCGCAGGCGTGCCATCATCGCGGCTCGCAGTCGGGCTCGGCGGCCTCGTTGATGTGGACAGAGCCGACGGGATTGCCTGTCGTGCAACGTCCGTGGGCCGGTAGCTCAGTGGCAGAGCAGCGGGCTTTTAACCATGTCTCAGCGGTGTATGTGAGTGCTAACACGACGGTCAGCCATGTTCGCCCAGGTCCCCGCTGCGGTCACGGATCGCAGAGGCCCGCCGGTTGGCTCGGCGGCGCTACCTCTGAGCAGGTGTTCCCCTCGTACTGCGTGTCGCCTGGGGCGCCATCGTCGCGTATGCCGATCTCGGCGCTGCCGCTGATCGTGTTGGCGATGAACCGATTGCCCTCGCCGGCCCCGGTCACGACGTACACTCCGTTCACGTTCCGCTCGAGCTGGTTGGCTGTGAACTCATTCTGCGCAGCGTCGGCGTCGACGAAGATCGCGGTCAAGCCGCCCGTAACTCGGTTCGTAGCGAAGCGGTTTTCGCTCGAACCTCCCACGACGCGAAGGCCGTCGCGCGCGCCCGTAACCGTGTTGTCGCTGATCGTGCTCCGTGTTGAGCTGTGAAGCGAGATCCCTTCGCGCCCGCCGAAGACGGCATTCGAGACCACGGTGATCGAAGTCGCTCCGTGGAGGCCAATGCCCTGCGTCGCGTTGTTGCTGAGCGTGTTGGACTCCACGCGAGACGACGACACCTCCGGTTCAAGGCGTATCCCGAAGTCGTTGTTCGTGACCGTCGACTTGATGACCAGCGCGTCCCGCGTACCGTTGACGAGGTAGATGCCGATGCGATTGCGGTCGGCCGTGACGTTCGTGACCGTCACGCCGGCCGAGCGCGAGAGGCTGACCCCGACGTTGAAGTTCGTGACCCTGCAGTCCTTCAGCGTCGCGCCGTCGTTGAGGTAGAGTCCGAGGCCGGTCCGCGCGACCGTGGAAGTTACCTCGTGCCCATCGCAATCGAAGACGGTATCGCTCGGCACCTGCACGGTCTCGCCCAGCGGCACAGTCAGATCGCGAGTGAGCCTCAACGTCGAGACGCC
>JAUXJK010000331.1 GCA_030624785.1 Actinomycetes bacterium | reverse complement strand
GGTCACAGATCTCGGCGAGGCGCACGCACTTCACGTGGACGATGCTCTTACGGCTTTGCCGCTGCTTCTTCCGGGCAGCCTTGTCGACGTTGGAAGTGGAGGCGGCTCACCCGGCTTACCGCTGGCGGCGCACCGACCGGCCCATCGCACGACGTTGCTCGAGTCGAATCAAAGGAAGTCCGAGTTTCTGCGGCGCTGGGCGGGGCATTTCGGAACCGTCAGTGTCGTCTGCGAACGCGCCGAAGAGTACGCGGCCGGTGCTGGGTTCGAACAGTTCGACAACGCAACCGCGCGAGCCCTTGCACCTCCTGCAGTCGCTCTCGAATGGGCGCTGCCGCTCGTGCGCACCGGGGGCCGTTTCGTCCTGTACACCACGAGGCCGAACGAGGCGGCCGTTGCGGCTGTCGCGCCGCTTGTTGGCGGGCATCTTCGCGAGTCCGTTAGTCCGTACTCCGATTCGGACAGGATCCTGTGCGTAATCGAGAAGGCAATCGATACGCCCGCGGGCTTCCCACGACGTGTCGGGATCGCTCGCAAGCGTCCCCTCACGCCACCGAGGAACGCATAGGCGTGCGGACTCCGTCGCTCGCGGACCGAGCGGCTCCGTAGACTCAACTCGTGCCGGGAGGCGTATTTGCTGTTTCGAACCAGAAGGGCGGCGTTGGCAAGACGACGACGGCCGTCAATGTCGCGGCGTGCCTTGCTGAGGCCGGTGAGCGTGTTCTCCTCGTTGATCTCGACCCGCAGGCAAATGCCAGCAGCGGACTGGGCATTCGCGCCGAGCAGTACTCGTCACTCGACCTCCTCGACGGTGCTCCGTTGGCATCGGTCGCCGTCGCATCTCGCTACACGAATCTGTCGGTCGTGCCAGCGGACCGCGAACTCGCTGGCGCTGCCGTCGAACTGGCTCAACTGCCGTCGTCGGAGAGCTTTCTCGCAGAGGCGCTCCGCGACGCCACACGCCTGTACTCGTTCGTTTTCATCGACTGTCCACCTTCACTCGGGCCGCTCACCCTTTCCGGCCTTGTGGCTGCCGAAAGGGTTCTCGTGCCCGTGCAATGCGAGTACTACGCGCTTGAAGGTCTCGCACAGCTGCTCGAGACCGTCGAGCAGATCCGACGCGGACCGAATCCAGGGCTCGCCATCGGCGGCATCTTGTTGACGATGGTCGACCGGCGGACGCGTCTGAGCGCTGACGTTGAGGCGGAGGTTCGCCAGGCGTTCGGCAGCCTTGTGTTGAGCGCGGTCGTGCCACGGAGCATTCGACTGGCGGAGGCACCAAGTCACGGGGCCCCGATCAATGTCTACGCTCGCGGTTCGCAGGGCGCTGCCGCATACTTTGAGGTGGCGGGCGAACTCGTTGGACGTGTCTAAGCGTCCTGCACGAGGATCATACTTCTGCGGCGCGAATTGGAGGTAATCGGCAAGATGTCACAAGAGCCAGCAAGACGAGGTCTCGGCCGCGGCCTTGAGCTTCTCATGGGTCCGACCTCGGCGACGGTGGATCTCGCGCAATTGCCGATCGGCTCAATCACGGCCGGCAGGTTCCAACCGCGGCGCCATTTCGACGAGGAAGCGCTTGAATCCCTGGCCGAATCGATTCGCGTCCAGGGCGTGGTTCAACCAGTGCTTGTGCGGCCCATCGCCGGTGGCGGCTACGAGTTGCTTGCCGGAGAACGTCGCTGGCGGGCGGCACAACGAGCTGGCCTTGCGACTGTCCCGGCCGTTGTCCGTGAAGGAGACGACGCCGACGCCCTGATGGTTGCGCTCGTTGAGAATGTGGCCCGCGAGGATCTGTCGCCGATCGAGGAAGCGCGAGGCTATGCGCTCCTGATCGAGGACTTCGACCTGAGTCTCGCTGACATTGGTTCGAAGGTTGGCAGGTCGAAGTCGAGCATCTCCAACCGGATTCGCCTGCTCGAGTTGCCCGATGATGTGCTTGCACTCGTCGAGCGCGGTCAACTGAGCGAAGGGCACGCGCGCGCCGTTCTTTCTGTGCCCGATCACGAGGAGCGAAGGCGTCTCGCGGGGCGCATCGTCCGCGGAGGACTCTCCGTCCGAGCCGCAGAGCGGGCAGCGAAGGAGGCGGGAGCTCAACGCCGGAGCAGCACACGCGGCGAGAGGCTTGATCCGGCCCTGATGGC
Organism: Actinomycetes bacterium; assembly: GCA_030624785.1. Taxonomy (GTDB): domain Bacteria; phylum Actinomycetota; class Thermoleophilia; order Gaiellales; family Gaiellaceae; genus JAUVPB01. The sequence continues at coordinate 897 of JAUXJK010000331.1, read as the reverse complement.
TCGAGCTCGAGAGGTTCTTGAACACACCACCGGTGCGCCCGTGCGGGTAAGCGCCACAGCCATCACGATCTCACCAAGGGACGACACAGCTCTCGCAGAGATCGTCGAGGCGCTCGAGCGGTCCGCCGCGGCTGTCCCGCCGGAGGTCTAGAGGCCGCTACAATCGGACGCCTCGCGGGCGATTAGCTCAGTTGGTTAGAGCGCCGCTCTGATAAGGCGGAGGTCCCTGGTTCGAATCCAGGATCGCCCATGCGTCAGCCCGCTAGACAGCCGCAACGGGCTCCCGCGCTGGCGTGTGCGCCTCACTGCGAGAGATCGCAGGTTCGTGTCTAACGACGCATTGACGGGGCACGCCTCACCGGTTGTCCCGAGAATCGACGCTGATACGATCAGTGAGGGAGCCAAATCCAGTGCGTGAAATGGTCATCTACGGCGTCAGCTTCGACATGGTCGGCAAGCAGCCGATCGTGTTGCTCAAGACCGCCGACGGCAACAAATTTCTGCCGATCTGGATCGGTCATCCCGAGGCTGCCGCGATTCTCATGAAACTCCAGGGAGCCAGTACACCGAGGCCGATGACGCACGATCTGCTCACAGAGCTTCTCACCCAGTTTGATGCGAAGGTCGTGAAGATCGCGGTCACAGAGCTACGCGACAACACGTTCTACGCACAGATCACGGTGGCTGTTAACGGTGATGAGATCGAGATCGACTCGCGTCCAAGCGATGCTCTTGCGCTGGCGGTGCGCTCAGAAGCTCCCATCTTCGCGGCTGACGCGGTAATCGAGGAGAGCGGCGTCGAGTTTGAGCACGAAGACTTCGACAACGAAGAGATCGTTGACGACTTCAAGAAGTTCCTCGAGGATGTCAGTCCAGAGGACTTCCAGGAAGGCTAGG
>JAUXJK010000162.1 GCA_030624785.1 Actinomycetes bacterium | reverse complement strand
TCGGCTCTTGTGACCAGAACGAGCTCATCGTCGTACAGGTGCAGTTGGTCGACGCCTTCATCGCTGAGTTGGCGCGCGAGCCCAATCTCCACTTCGCCGCGGCTGACCAGAGCAAGCACGTCTTCGGAATGACCGGTGCGAACACGCAGCTCGACGGCTGGACGCGCCCGACTAAACGCGCGCAGCGCCGCGGGCAGAACGTAGGTCGAGATGGCCGGCGACGCTCCGACGATCAGCTCGCCTGCCTCACCGCGCTCGAGACCGATGAGCAGGTTGCGCCCCTGTGCGATTGACTCCAGGGCGCGAGTCGCATAGGGCAAGAAGGCAACTCCCGCGGCTGTCGGGCGCATTCCTCGACCTGTGCGCGTGAGTAGCTGGGATCCGACATCGTCCTCAAGGGAACGCATTCGGGCGGTGAGAGCTGGCTGGCTGACGTAGAGCGCCTCGGCCGCGCGACTCATGTTCCCCCTACGGGCGATCTCGACGAAAGCTTCGAGTTGGGCGTAGAGCACGTCTTGAATTATCACATATGCTGATGGAGTCGATCCAAGGTATGAATTGCGATGATCAGTTGCCTCAATTACGTTCAATAGGAGACCTTGTCGACAGACGACATGGCGAGAAGTGTGGAGGGGTAGGAATGGCAGGCGGCGACGGAATCTACGACACCCATGAACCCGGATTTGCACCAACGGTGGTTGGGCTCGATGGGCAGGCGGCGTCCACAGCGCGTGCGTCGGGCGTTCTCGTTGGGGCGCCGTTCTATATGGACGCGGTGATTGACCAGCTTCTTGATTCGGGGCCAGGCTTCGAGTCGGGCACTGCTGAGTTCCCCTCCGGCTAGCCGCTTTCGCCCCCGGGTCACGCCCTCGAGCGCTCGTACACTGCTGGGCGTGGCGCTCCCACTTGAGTCAGTTCCCAACTTCTCGGTCGGCGCAGATCAGGGTGCGATCGATGCGATCACGGCGGCGCTGGCGTCCCGCACGGCGGTTCTCGATGTTCATTCTGACCTCGATCACAATCGCTCGGTGTTCACTGTTGCTGCGGCGGCGGACGCTCTGGTGGAGGGGCTCTTCGACGCGGCTGAAGTGGCTGTCGGTGCGATCGATATTCGCCAGCATGCCGGCGTTCATCCCCGAATCGGTGTTGTTGACGTCATCCCGATTGTTCCGCTCAGTGAGGGGGCGCTTGATTCGGCACTCGCCGCGGCCCGGGAGCTCGCTGCACGACTCGGCGGCGAGCTTGAGCTTCCGGTGTTCCTGTACGGGCAAACATGTCCACCGGGACGGGGGGCCGAAGGCGAGCGGCCCGCCTTCTACCGGCGTGGCGGGTTGTCGGCGCTGGCGGCACGAGTCGAGAGTGGGGAGCTACAGCCGGACTTTGGACCGTCGCGACTGCATACCTCGGCAGGAGCAACCCTTGTGGGCGTCCGACGAGCGTTGATCGCCTTCAACGTCGATCTGGCCACGGACGACCTCGAGGTTGCGCGGGAGATCGCCGCCAGTGTCAGAGAGGCTGACGGTGGCTTCGCTGGCGTCCGCGCCCTCGGCGTTGCACTCGAAACGCAAGGCATCGTTCAAGTGAGCATGAATATCGAGGATTGGCAGGGGGCGCCACCTCATCGGATTGTTGCCGCGATTGAGGCCGAAGCTGCCGCGCGCGGCGTGGAGCTCCTTGGCAGCGAGCTCGTGGGGTTGCTGCCCGTCGGCGCAACGCTGGCAGCGGCGAGCGAGACGCTGCGGTTGCCCGAGCTGGGTGCTGACAACGTGCTCGAGCTTCGTCTTCTCGAGGAGACGATGACTCGCCAGGCGCAGGGGAGCTGACATGGGTGCCATGACAAGACATCTGCTTTCGGATATCGATCCGCGCGAACTGGAGAGGATCCTGCGGCGCTCATCCGAGACCATCTTCGAGCCCAAGCTTGTCGAATCCGTGCGGCAGATCGTTGAGGACGTCGAATTGAGAGGGGACGCAGCAGTCTGTGATGCGCTGGCTCGCTTCGATGGATTCGATCTGCATCCCGAGCAACTCCGTGTCACACCCGCGCAGTTCGATGCAGCGGTGGCATCGGTGCCGAGCGCAGTCGTCGATGCCATTCGCCTAGCTATCGCGAACAGCCGTGCTTTCAACGAACGCGTGCTTCGTCACGCTTCATGGCGCGAAGAGATAGGCCCCGGCCACATGGTCGGCGAGGCTGCGAGCCCGATCGATTCAGCCGGCCTGTTCGTGCCGAGCGGCAAGGGCTCCTTCCCTTCCGTGCTCGTGCAGATTGGGACGCCTGCCGTCGTCGCGGGTATCCGGGAACTCACCGTGGTCGTTCCACCTATGTCGGGACGGGACGGGGCCGTCGACCCCGCGGTTCTCCTAGTCGCGAGAGAACTCGGCATCGAGCGCGTCATTCGCTCGAACGGGCCTGCGGGCATCGCGGCGCTTGCTTTCGGGACAGAGGTGTTCCCGCGCGTTTCTCGCGTAGTGGGCCCCGGTAGTCCGGCTGTCGCGGCTGCGCAGATTCGTGTTCAGCTCTATGGCTGCTCCACCGTGATGCTTTTCGGGCCAACCGAAAGCATCGTCGTTGCCGACGACAGCGCTGACCCAAAGATCGTCGCTGCGGATGTACTCAACGAGGCCGAGCACGGTGGAGACTCCGCGGCATTACTCGTTACCCCCTCCGTCTCTCTGGCGGACGCGGTCGACGTTGAGATAGATCAGCAACTCGGCCAGCTTCCCGAGTGGCGGCGTGACTTCGCGCGAACCGCGATCTCTCATTTCGGCGGCGCGATCATCACAGGCGATCTTGAGGAGTCAGCGGCGTTCGTCAACGAGTACGCGCCGGAGCATCTGCTCGTCGCCACAGCCGATCCACAGGAATTTGCCTCGAGGATCGAACATGCAGCCGAGATCCTGCTCGGAGACACACCCTTTAGCGCTGGGAACTACGTCCTCGGGGTACCCGCGACGTTGCCGACGGGCGGATTCGCCCGACAGGCTTCCGGCGTGACTGCCCGGACGTTCCTCAAGACCAGCTCCATCGCGCAAACGACAAGGGAAGCCCTCGAGCGCCTAGCTCCTGGAATCATCGCACTCGCGGAGCACGAAGGCTTCCCGGCGCACGCGGCCGCGCTACGCGCACGCGGCCTGACCGGAGACTGAGATGCCCACTGATCTGACTGACGTGACGACGCCCGAATTGTGCTCATGCGCACTTGCCGGATCGAGCAGGCACAATGCGCGGACCGTGACGCACTACGAAACAGGAGACGTCTAAGTGCCTTGGTGGGCGATTCCCGCGATTGTGGGAGGTGCGATCCTCGGCCTTCTGATCGCGGCACTGGCGGCGCTCGCGCTCGGAAACACCGCGGCCGAGCCTGACGACCAGACGGGGGGTGGCCCCAAGTGGCGCACCGACCGCAGTGGCGATCCGAGTCGCTACAGCCGTGACAACGCACTCAGTTTCAATCCCGCGCCGCTGGCCGTTGTGCTTGTCGTGGCCGGTGGGATCTCGGCCCTGGCCGTCCTCATGGCGCTCACGTAGCAGCCAGCTGCGATAATCAACGGTCGTGGCAACGAAAAAACAACGACGGCGGCGCGAGAAGCTACGCCGTCACGAATGGGAGTACGTGCAGGAGAACGAGGACGGTGAAGAGGTCGTCATCGAGTCGCCGCGCGATGTCGACGTAGTGAAGGCCGAGAAGTCCGAGGCGAAAAAGGGCCCGATCGATGCCCGCGGACGCCCAGTGCAGAAGCCGTCATTTCAACGCCTTGGCAAGAGGGCGGCGATCTTTGGGCCACTTCTGTTCGTCCTGGTGTTCATCACCGGTGGAGATAGCCTCTCGACGAATCAGAAGATCTTTCAGGCGATGCTGCTTCTCGCCGTGTTCATGCCTCTCAGCTACTTGCTCGACCACGTGATGTACCGGATGCTCATGCGCCGCCACGAGCGCAAGCTCGCCGCGCGCCGCGAAGGCCGCTAGACCGTCGGCGTCGGGTAGTCCTGGTCGCGGAATTGGCGCTCGGCCGCTAGGTCGGCCCTTGTCATCGCTAGACTCGGCCGGCGTGAGCCTCCGTGTCGCGCAACTACCTCTCGGCCCGATCGGGACGAACGCCTACATCCTTCACTCGGAGGGTGCCTCAGAGGCCGTTGTGGTCGACCCGGCGGCGGACGCAGCAGAGGTCGCCTCAGCACTCGAGCAGCTCGGACTGAGCTGCTCCGCGATCCTGATTACACACGGCCACTGGGACCACCTTTGCGGGGTCGCCGATCTCGCCGAGGCAACCGGTGCGCCTGTGTACATGCCCGCCGGCGAGCGCGATCTTCTCGAGAATCTCAGCGAGCACGTCCCGCCTGGGGTTGTTGGTCGCTCGTGGACTCCGGACGTCGTGCTCGAGGGCGGCGAGGCTCTTGAGCTGGCTGGAATCGAGCTTGCCGTACTCGCCGTTCCAGGTCACTCGCCCGCGCATCTCGCGTACTCCACTCCACTCAATCTGTTCAGCGGTGACGTCCTATTTGCTGGCTCTGTCGGGCGGACTGACCTGCCGGGCGCCAACTGGGACACGTTGCTCGCATCGATCGGCTTGCTCACTGAGCGCCTCCCGGCCGCCACGGTTGTGTATCCCGGCCACGGCCCTGCGACCACACTGGGAACAGAACTCGCTTCTAATCCGTTTCTTGACGATCTACGCGCGGAGCGTGAGCGTGAAGATCAAAGCTCCTAAGGGCACAAGGGACACCCTTCCCAGCGATCAGCCGACTCGGCGGGCTGTCACGAATGCGTTGGAGGGTGCGTCAGAGCGCGCCGGCTACGGGCGCATCAGCGTTCCGACATTTGAGGACACAGCTCTATTCGCCCGTTCCGCAGGTGACGGCTCCGATGTCGTTCAGAAGGAGATGTATGCCTTTGACGATCGGGCGGGACGCTCCCTCACGCTGCGGCCGGAGGCGACAGCGCAGGTGTGTCGGGCGTATCTCGAACACGGACTTCACCGCTCGCCGCTTCCGTTCAAGGCGTACTACACGGCACCGATGTTTCGATATGCCGCTCCTCAAAAAGGGCGGTTGCGCGAGTTCTGGCAGGTCGGCGCCGAGGCGATCGGTACCGACGACCCGGCCGTCGATACGGAGATCATCGCCGTCGTCGCTGGCGCGTTTGAGGCGCTCGGCCTATCCCGGATTCGGCTCGATCTCAACTCGATCGGATGCGCCGACTGCCGGAAGGCGTACCTCGTTGAGCTGGGAACGTTCCTCGAAGTGAACAAATCGGTGCTCGACGAGGATGCGCGTGGAAAGGCGCGAGTCAGCCCGCTGCGAGTTTTCGATACGAAGAACGAGAAGCTTCGGGCCCGGCTCGCGGAGGCCCCGCTGATCGGTGACCATCTCTGCAAGGGCTGTCGCGAGCACTTCGACGAAGTTCGCCGATTTCTCGACGCGCTTGGGGTCACGTACTC
>JAUXJK010000272.1 GCA_030624785.1 Actinomycetes bacterium | reverse complement strand
GGCGGCGATGAGCTTCAGAGGAGTCTCCTGGAGGGCGAGGGCGTAGTTTTTGACGAGCGGGACAGAGTTTGTCTGTCGCGCTTTCAGTGGCAGCGCTGGAGTGAGGACGCCTAGCGCAATCGTAGGGTTCGGAACAGACGGTCCCACCCGGTCTAGAGACAAGGAGACGAACATGGCTGCTACCCCGGAAGAACAGGCCCCGCATGTTGTTCGCGGGCCAGGATCGGCAAGTAGCACGCTCCAAACGCGGGCGATGGAACGCCTGCCCGGCATTACCCGTGAGAGTGGGGCCTCGAAGGTCTGGCTTGGACTCGTCTCGGGAGCACCAAACGAGACCGGCCCGCCGCACCACCACGGCGAGGCCGAGACGGCCATGTACCTCCTCAGTGGCCACGTCCGCGTGTACTACGGGGAGGGATTCGAGGAGTATGTGGAGGCTGGGCCAGGGGACTTCCTGTTCGTGCCGGCACACATTCACCACATCGAGGCCAACCCCTACGACGAACCGTTTCAAGGGGTCCTAGCCCGCGCACCAGACAACATCGTCGTGAACCTCGGGGACTAGCCTGAGCTGATCTGATTTGACGACCGAGCGCGGGTGTCTGTAAGGTCAACCTTACAAACAAGTTCCGGTTGCTCGATGTAAGGGCAACCTTACGGCTCTGGAGGTTTTCCGATGTCACCGTATCGACGGTCGAGAGGTTTCTCGATCGATCCCCAGCGGGCGCGCTGTGGACTGTCGACCCTTGCGCTCGTAGGAGTTCTAGCGATCGCGGCGGCCTGCGGCGGTGACGATGACAGCGGGTCGACGGCGACTGGCACCGAGACGGCACCGGCCACCGGTGAAACGATCACGGTCTACTCGGGGCGGGAAGAGGAGATCGTTGAGCCGTTGTTCGCGGAGTTTGAACAGGCGACTGGCATCTCCGTCGAGGTTCGCTACGGTGGTAGCTCCGAGCTGGCTGCGACCCTGCTCGAAGAAGGAGATCGCACGCCTGCCGATGTGTTCTTCGCCCAGGACGCGGGAAGTCTCGGCGCGCTCAGCGAGGCCGGCCTTCTCGGGAAGCTGCCAGATGATGTGCTCGCCCGTGTCGACGCAAGTTTTCGCGATGCGGAGGGCGAATGGATCGGAACCTCGGGCCGCTCGCGCGTCCTCGTCTACAACACCGAAGCGCTAAGCGAGGCCGACTTACCGTCGGACGTCTGGAGTCTTGTCGATCCGAAATGGTCAGGCAAGATTGGGCTACCACCGACGAATGCGTCTTTCCAGGCGTTCGTTACTGCGATGCGGCTCAGCGCGGGTGAGGAGCGAACGCGCGAATGGCTCGAAGGCATCGTCGCGAACGACCCCAAGCTGTACGCAAAGAACACGCCAACGGTTGAGGCGGCCGCGATCGGTGAGATCGAGATCGGGCTCGTCAATCACTACTACCTCTATCTGGTGCTTGCGGAACAACCCGATGCGCCGATCGCAAACCATTTCTTCGAGGCCGATGACCCTGGGGCGCTGATCAACGTCGCAGGTGCCGGTGTCCTCGTCGGATCGGCCGACTCACCAGAGGCGCAGGCTCTCGTTGAGTTTCTGGGTTCCGACGAGGGACAGTCCTTCTACACGGACCGCGCAGAGGAAGCCGAGTTTCCGCTCGTTGACGGCATCCCTGCGCGAGCAGGGCTTCCTGCTCTCGAGGAGCTCCAGGGACCCGACGTCTCACTCGACGAGCTCGGCCCCGAGCTCGAAGCCACACTCGAGCTCCTCAACGAGGTCGGGCTTACGTAGTAGCCGGTTGAGGAGCGGTGCCCTCGGCTGTAGCTGCGAACAGCTCGTCGGCTAGTTCTGGAGCGAGAGCGCGTGCTCGGCAAGGAAGTCGAGTTCGACGTCCCAGCCATCATCCAGCGACATCGGCCGCAGCACAAACTTGGAGAGTCCGGCATTGATGTGGCGCTGCAAAAGCTCTCGGAGCTCACCTGAGCCGAAGGGAAGGATGTCGACGCGCCTGGCGTCTGTCCCCTGCATGACCTCCGCAACGAGTGCGTCATCGACCTGAGTGCGAGCGTACGGGATGCCGATACCGAAGTGGTCATGATCGATGGTTCGACCCTCTTCCGCCGCTGCAGCCTCGATCGTGCGTCGACTCTTCTCGGTGTCGGAAGGCGTCGCGCCGGATGCAAGCCAGCCGTCGCCGTGCGTTCCCGCCAGCTTCAACGACTTCGGGCCGTTGCCGCCAAGCCAGATCTCCAGAGGATCCTGAACGGGGCGGGGGTCGACGGTGACCTCGTCGTAGTTGAACCCCGCGATCTCGCACGAGATCGAGTCGCCTGACCACCACGATCGACAGAGGTCGATCACCTGTTCGATGCGGCGGATCCGGTTGATGCCGGCGACGCCCAGGGCCGCCCGCTCCGTCGCCAGGCCAACGCCCGGCATGAAGGCGAGAAGAAGCCTTCCATCGGAAAGACGGTCGAGGTGAGCGAGTGATTTCGCGAGTAGCAGCGGATTGCGGCCCGGCACAACAATGTTGGTTCCGAGCTTGAGTCTGCTGGTGTGTGCAGACGCTATTGCGAGCGCGATTACAGGCTCGACAGCGGGCGTCAGGGGCGTGTCAGAGAGCCAGAGCGTGTCAAATCGACGTTGCTCGAGACCGTCGACTAGGGCAACGAACCCGTCCCGGTCGGCAGGCGTGTCCGTGCTTGCGACAGCCATGCGGATCTTCGCAGGATCGTCCTCCACCGTCATAGCCGGGGTTCACGGGATCCGGCGATCGGCAGGCGGACGATAGCGACGACGCCGCCGGCCGCTGACGCTGCGAGCTCGACCGTGCCCTCGTCAAGCGCGACAAGGCGATCGACGATCGCGAGCCCCAGACCCGAGCCTCCGCCGCCGCTTTGCGCGCGCCAGAAGCGGTCGAATGCTCGGTCGCGTTGCTCGGCGCTCAGGCCGGGGCCATTGTCCTCTATTTGAATCTGAGCCCACACGTCGTCTAGTTCGCAGCCAATGGTCACGGTTCCGCCAGCATCGCAGGCCTCGAGGGCGTTCTCGATCAGATTGTCGATCACCTGTTCGACACGCCCCCGAGCTGCGCGAGCAAGAACGCTCGGGCCGGAGTCCGCGATCAGTTCGAGGGCTCGTTCCTCGGCGAGCGCTGCCCAGAACTCGGCGCGTTCGTCGATCACCGAGCGCAGATCGATAGTGGTCGCTGGAGCCAGGCCGGCCCCGTCTGCGCGGGCGAGCGCCAGCAGCTGATCGACGAGCTGCGAGAGCCGCTCGACCTCGGTGAGCGCACTCGCGAGTCCGGGCTGTCCGGGCTCGGCGACGTCGTGCTGAAGGTTCTCGAGCCGTAGCCGCAGCGATGCGAGTGGCGTACGCAGTTGGTGAGACGCATCGGCGACGAACGCGCTTTGCGAACTCAGCAGCTCATCGAGCCGGCCGACCATTTCATTGAATCGGGACGCGAGTGTTCGGACCTCAGGAGGTCCGGCGATGGGCGCCCGAACAGTCGGTCTCCTTCGCCTGCTGCCTGTGCAGCGGTCTCGAGGTCGGAGAGCGGACGCACAATGGTTCGGCTAAACCTGACCGCCACCAGCGATGCGGCTGCGATCACGATCGCGCCGATTCCAGCGAGCACCAGCCAGTAGCGGTGAACACGCTCATCCACGGCAGTGGTCGGATACGTCACGCGGACCGCGCCGAACACGGTGCCGCCCGAGGCAACGGGAACCGCGACGTACAGGAGGTTCTCGCCCAACGTGTTCGAGCTTCT
>JAUXJK010000188.1 GCA_030624785.1 Actinomycetes bacterium | reverse complement strand
GGGGTCGGGAAGCTCGGTCGGCTCGAGCGTCTGCCGCGTCGGGTCGACAACGATCGCGCGCATCGATTCAGCTACTCGGTGTCGGGTCCATCACGAGAGAGTAGACCCGGTGGGTGGTCTCGTGTGCCCCAGCACGTTCACGGCGCGTTCTATGCTTCAGGGCAGGACGGCGGCTGAAGAAGGGAACGTCGCAGATGCCCGATCGAGAAGGCATAGACCCGGTCGATGCCGGTGAGCCTGGCGACCTCTTCTGGGCTGTGGCAGACACGTTCTTGGGTCGGCACGACGTTGCTGAAGGGACACTCATGGGATCCCCGTGCCTTCGTGTCGACGGCGACTTCTTTGCGACATGCGAGCATCGGACTGGCGAGCTGATAGTCCAGCTCTCAGAAGAGAGGGTCAATGAGCTCATCGCGAGCCGGCAGGGAGTGGCGTTCGCTCCCGCGGGCCGCGTGTTCAGGGAGTGGGTACTGGTCTCTGGTCCCGATGAGTTGCGTTGGGCTGCACTACTTCAGGAGGCCTACTTGTTTGTGAAGCAGGCATAGGCATGGCGCTCGAGTTCACGGGGTTCCCACGCGAGGGTCTCGATTTCCTTGCCGAGCTTCCCTCGCACGACAAGGATTGGTTCGCGGCCAATCGCGCGCCCTATGACGAGTGCGTCGCCGCGCCAGCGAAGGTCTTTGTGGACGTATTGGGCGAGCGTTTGCAAGACGAGATCTCACCGGCAATCGTCGTGCAACCGAAGGTCAACGGCGCGATCTCCCCAATTAATCGAGATGTTCGGTTCTCGGCCGGCAAGACGCCGTACAAGGATCATCTGCTTCTCAAATGGTGGGAGGGCGAGAACAAGAAGCTGGCGCCAACGCTCTACGTTCGCCTGGGCTCCGCAAGCGTCGGCTTCGGGTCAGGGGCGATGTTCGATTCGGTCGACCGCTGGCGTGAAGCGGTCGACGATGAGAAGACTGGCGCGTTGCTCGTGGCCGCGCTGGACGACCTCGCCGCCGGGCGCGAGCTCGATGTCGCCGGCGCCGAGTTGAAGCGAGTTCCGGCCCCGTATGACGCGGATCACCCGCGGGCCGATCTGCTGCGCCACAAGATGTTCCAGGCGCGCTGGTCGGAACCGCTGCCAGACAGCGTCTCAAATGCCCAGTTCGTTGACTGGTGTGCCGAGCGGCTTGTGGCAACGGCCGACGTTCACCGCTGGCTCGTCGACAACGTCTAGGCCGCTAGTGGGCGTCGCCCTGATCAAGAAGCTTTAGCTCCATGATCTGTGCGTGCCGGTTGTGAGCACACGTCTCAGCGAGTCGTCGTACAACGAAGTCGCTCTCCGCGTCATCTATCGAGATATTCGCTCCGCCCGCTGCCACGAAGAGGTCTCCCATGGCCACCTCGTGCTTGATCGTCTCGCCGTGCAGCGGAGGTGTCGACTGCGCAACAGATGCCCTGCCTCGGAGCACCGTCCAGACCTCACTGTTGGGGAGCATGCATCGGTAACCGGCCGGGAAGTGCGTATCGAAGATGGCCGAGTTTCATAGAACCTGCGCGTTGCGATCAGACTGCGCGGCTCGACTGTATTGTGTCGCGCCAATGGCCGCCGACTCCTCACACGAAGCACCCGGACTGGGCGCCTGGTTTCTCGACACGGGCCACCTCACGACGTCATGTAGTACCTACCACCAGCCGCTCTTTCGCGATGACTTTCTCAAGGCCTTCAGCGAGTGCTTGTGTACGTATGGTTCGTTGCTCGAGTCGCTCGATTGGGAGTGGGTCAGTGGATTCCCGTACTTCCGGCTGTCGCCCGTAGGTGCCCCGGAGGGTTCGACCGAGCACCCACCTCGCGAGGCGTGGAACGATCTCATGGCGTCGAATCCCGACATCCAGGAGCGGCTCGGAAATGCCGAGAAGGCCTTCGCGGAGCGGATCTGGCGCGATGAACTCGTCCGCTGGGACACCGTCGACAAGCCCGGGGCCATTGAACAGAACCGGCGACTGCTAGCTGTCGATCCTTCCTCGCTCGCCACTCCCGGACTCGTCGGATACATCGAGGAGTGCACGAGGAACGTGTCGCGGGGCGTCTACCTCCACCACATCTACAACATGGCTGCGTTCATACCGGCCGGCGACTTGATTGCAGAAGGTACGAGGCTCGCCGGTCGCTCCGATGCCGAGATTCTTAGTCTCCTGCAAGGGTCGACACCGAACGCGCTCGGCACCGCTCATCTGCGAGATCGTCTGGCGTCCGCGATGGAGAAACATCCGGCCTTGCGAGCGCACATCGATGACGGAGACGCCGAGGCTGCTCTGAGTGCAATCAGCACGATTCCCGGCGACGCTGGCGATGCACTACGGGAGTTCGTTGACTTTGTCGCATATCGACCCGTCAACGGAGAGGACGTCGGCGACACCTGTGGGTTCGAATTCCCCGAGGTCGTGGTCGGAGCCCTGCAGATGGAGATCGAGGGGAGCGGGCTGCATCCTGCTGCCACCAACGACGAGGTCGCGGAGCTGACCGCCGAGATTCGGGCGGGCATCGCTGTCGAGGAACGAGGCCACTTCGACGACGTCCTTGCCGAGGCTCGGCTCATGTATCGCATCCGCGAAGAGCGAGCGATGTACGGCGATCTCTGGTCGTACGGCGTGGCGCGTCGTGCGCTAGTGGCGGCCGGGAAACGTCTCGTTGGTTCGGGCCGTCTCGAATCTGACACACATCTTGTCGAGGCAAGCTCGCAGGAGATCAAGGCAATTCTCGACGGTACCGGCGGGCCCGATGGGGCTGAGCTGGCGGAGCGAGCGCTCTATCGGGCCACGGTTGGGTTTGACGAAATGCCCGATCACCTCGGCGACCCGCCCGGGCCGCATCTGCCTTCCGAATGGCTGCCCGATCCAAGTGCGCGCATGGAACGCGCGCTGGGGGCCGCAATCGGTGCGTTGTTCGGGGCGCCGCGAGACGCGGCCGAGGACGGACCGATCGAGGGCATCGGCGTGAGCGCCGGGGTTGTGGAGGGCCCGGCTCGAGTCATCGATGCAAGCTCGCAGTTTGGTCGGATCAGGGACGGTGACATCCTCGTGACGCGCGCCACGACCGCTGCCTTCAATGTCGTATTGCCGCTGCTGCGGGGCATCGTCACAGATCGCGGCGGCCTGCTGTGCCACGCCGCCGTCGTGTCGCGCGAGTACTCGATCCCAGCGGTCGTCGGCACCGTGAACGCAACCACGCGAATCGCCGATGGCGCCAGGGTACGGGTCGACGGCGGCAGCGGCCAGGTCACAGTCCTCAGCTAGCGCGCCGTGGCGTTGGTCGCCCTTGCTCGAGGGCTCTCTGCGCCAAGGCGTGAGCCCAAGCGCCAAGAGCCGCGAGAGCCGCTACGGCAGGAGGTCGACGACGAGTGTGTGGCGAGCTTCGGAGATCTGCTGACCCTCGTCGTCCGTTCCGGGTTCGGCTGACACGACAACGGAAGCCAGATTCCGATCCAGTTCTGTGAGCATCGGATCCCGATCAATTCGGGGATCGCCCGCAAAGAAGATCTGTGTCGTCAGCACTTCTCGCTGTCCGTGGCGAACCTTGAGATGAATGTGTTGTGGCCTGTCCTCATAGACGGCAGGCCTGATCGTGCGGAACGTCCACGTGCCGCTTGCATCCGTCGTGGCTTCGCCGAACGACTGGAAGTAGGGATCCCGCGCATCGGCTCGCGGATCGTCCGGGTGGAGGTAGATGCCCTGCGAATCTGCCTGCCAGATTTCGATGACAGCTCCTGAAATCGCGCTGCCGTCTACATCGAGTAGCTGCCCCCGCAGGAGCAAGGGCTCGCCTGTGGCTACGACGGGCGAACCGCTCAGGAGCAGCAGGTTGGAGTCGCGATCGCTGGGCCGGTCGAGATCCGTGGGATAGTACGGGCCCTCTGGCAACGAGGGGGTCTCGGCGAGCTCGACAGTTTCAGGAGCCGAAGGAGGATTGGCGCTGGGCTCCGGCGGGCTAGCGCCGCTTTCCTCGGCCGGCGCGTACGCGGGATCGACGGTTGACGTCGACGGTTCAGCAGTGCTGCGAGTTGGCACATCGGCAGACGTATCCATGCCACATCCCGTGAGCACGACGAGCGTCCCGACGACAACCAGAAGAATGCGCATTCCTCTACTACTTCGGGAAGTGCGCGTTTGAGCTGAAGTCGAGGTAGGGTCTGGCCCCGATCACGCCCGTAGGACTCCCCGTGCTCAACCGCGTACTCCGTGCACTCAAACTCGACGCCGACCTCTACGAGGAGGTCGAGCGCGACTCGTCTGACCGCGATGATCTTCTAGGAGCTTCTAATGCGCATTGACCAGATCGAGATTCGGCAGGTTGCAATGCCGCTTCTGCATCCGTGGAAGACGGCGTCTCACGAGGCGACTGCCATTCACGCGGTGTTTGTTCGACTTGAGAGCGACGGCGTATCAGCGTGGGGCGAGGCGGCGCCGCTCTCTGATCCGACCTATAGCCCGGAGTGGGCTGGCGGCGCCTTCCCGACAATGGTCGACTGGCTGGCGCCGGCACTTCTCGGAGCCGACGTTACGAGCGGGGACGATCTGCAACGACGGCTAGGGATATTCAAGGGCAACTACTTTGCGAAGGGAGCGTTCGACTGCGCCTGGTGGGCGCTCGACGCCAAGCTCCGAGGCGTTCCTCTGCACCGCCACGTTGGAGGAACACGCGATCGAATCGAGATCGGGGCTGATTTCGGGGTCGCAGACTCCCATGACACGTTGATCGGCCAGATCGGCGAGGCGCTCGACGACGGCTTTCGACGCGTGAAGCTGAAGTTCAGGCCAGGCTGGGATGTCGAAATGGTTGCCGCCGTTCGCTCGACGTTTCCGGATCTCGTCTGCCATGTCGACTGCAACTCGGGCTACACACTCGAGGACATCGATCTCTTCCGGGCGCTCGATCGATTTGACCTCGCGATGATCGAACAGCCACTCGCGTTCGACGACCTGCTTGACCACGCTAAGCTC
>JAUXJK010000136.1 GCA_030624785.1 Actinomycetes bacterium | reverse complement strand
GGAAGAGAACCGCGGGCGCCTCGCGTTGTTTGCTGGGATCGACGGCCTACGGTTTAAGCGCATTGTGCGCCCAGGGGACACCCTCGATCTGTACTGCGACTTGGAACAGGTTCGCGGTCCAATCGGGCGTGGCAAGGCCCGGGCCGAGGTTGACGGTGAACTTGCCGTCCGAGGGACACTGACCTTCGCGGTAGGCGAAGCACCAGAATGATCGCGAGCACGAAGTCGGCGCCGATTCGCGTGGGCATTACGGGAGTCGGCTCATGCGTTCCCGACACGGTCATGACGAATGACGACATCGCGGAGCGATTGCAGACGAACCATGAATGGATAGTGGAGCGAACAGGGATCCATCAACGACACGTCGCGGGTCCTGGTGTCGCCGCGAGCGACCTTTCTGTGCCGGCCGCGGAGCTCGCTCTCAAGCGCGCTGGGCTCGCCGCGAGCGACATCGACCTCATCATTGTCGCGACGATTACGCCGGACATGCCGTTTCCGGCGACCGCATCCGTTGTTGCGGATCGGATTGGCGCCGGGAAGGTTGCGGCATACGATCTTCAGGCGGGTTGTACCGGGTTCGTGTACGCCCTGACACAGGCCTACTCGACGATTGTCGCGGGTCTCGCGGCGCGCATTCTGGTGGTTGGCGTCGATCTGTTGACCAACTATGTGGACTGGGAGGACAGAGGTACATGCATCCT
This sequence comes from Actinomycetes bacterium, assembly GCA_030624785.1. Classification (GTDB taxonomy): domain Bacteria; phylum Actinomycetota; class Thermoleophilia; order Gaiellales; family Gaiellaceae; genus JAUVPB01. The sequence goes on along the minus strand of JAUXJK010000136.1, from coordinate 5,306 downwards.
GTTCGGCGATGGCGCTGGCGCTGCGATTGTCGAAGAGGTGCCGGCTGGCGGCTTCCTGAGCTTCGAGCTCGGAAACGACGGTGCGGGTGTGGAGGATCTCTACGTTCCAGCGGGCGGAACCCGACAGCCGGCTAGCGAAGCGACCGTGGCGGCGAACGATCACACGATGCGAATGAACGGACGGCAAGTATTCAAGTTCGCGACTCGAGTAATGGTGACATCCGCGCAGAGCGCTCTCGATGCTGCGGGTTTCGAAGCGGCCGACGTCGATCTCTACGTTCCGCATCAGGCCAACAAGAGAATCATCGATCACGCTGTCAAAGTGCTTGGCATTCCCGAAGAGAAGGTCGTCGTGAACGTCGATCGGTTCGGAAATACCTCGGCGGCGTCGATTCCCATATGTCTCGACGAGATGGCCGAGGCAGGCCAGCTTACTGACGGCGTTCGTGTGCTGATGACCGGCGTGGGCACGGGTCTTACGTGGGGTTCTGCACTAATCGACTGGTCGGGCGGCGTTAACGGTGGTGCGAGCGCATGAACGTGGCATTTTGTTTCCCCGGTCAAGGCTCGCAGATACCGGGCATGGGTCAGGAGTTGGCAAGCGACTACGCGAGCGCCCGCGCGGTCTACGACGAAGCGTCAGAGGCGGCCGGCTTCGATGTCGCGGAGGCGTGTTTTCATGGCAGCGCCGAGGAACTCATGGATACGCGCGTCCAGCAGCCAGCACTGGTGGCGACGTCGCTGGCATGTCTTCGAGCGATCGAGGAGACCGGCCTGCGCGCTGCAGCGGTAGTCGGGCACTCGGTGGGTGAGTACGCGGCACTCGCCGCGGCTGAAGTCATTTCCGTGCCGACCGCGATCGAACTCGTTCGCGAACGCGGCAAGGCCATGGCGGACGTCGCGACAGAGCATCCGGGCTCCATGGCGGCCATCATTGGCCTCGAAGATGCAGCCGTCGAAGAGCTATGCGACGAGGTCGAGGGCGCCTGGCTCGCCAACTACAACTGTCCGGGTCAGGTCGTTGTGTCCGGTCGCGAAGACGCAATCGCTCGTCTGCTCGAGAGGGCAACCCAGAAGGGAGCTCGGCGGGTTGTGCCACTGCGGGTGTCCGGAGCTTTTCACAGCCCGCTCGTTCGCGCAGTCGGTGATCGCCTCGCCCCGGTGCTTTCAGCCGCGACATGGCTGGAACCGAGGGTGCCGTTCGTATCGACGGTATCCGGTGTTTTCGAGGAGGCCGACAGGATTCCCATGGCGCTGCTGGATCAACTTGCGGGGCCGGTGCTGTTCACGCAGGCTGTGCGAACCCTTATCGCTTCGGGAATCGATGCGTTTATTGAACTCGGGCCCGGACAGGTGCTGAGCGGACTCGTGAAGCGCTGCGACCGGTCGGTCGCGACCCTCTCGATTGGCGATCGAGAGAGCCTGGCGAAGCTCGATGGGGTGCTTGGAGCGCGCGCATGAGCGAATCGTTTTGCAGACTGGACCGGAGGGTCGCCATCGTTACGGGCGGGGCTCGGGGTATCGGCGCCGCCGTCTCGCGCGAGCTGGCTGCGGCTGGTGCGACGGTATGCGTGAACTATCGGTCAGGTCGTGAGACGGCCGAGGCGCTTGCCGAGGAGGTCGGAGGCATCGCGCTTCAGGCGGACGTCTCAGAGCCGGCTGCAGCTGCGAAGCTCATCACCGACGCCGAAGAGTCGCTTGGCCCGCTATCGATTCTCGTCAACAACGCTGGAATCACACGCGACACCCTGATTGCACGCATGAGTGATGAGGAGTGGAACGAGGTCATCAATACGAATCTGAACGGCATGTTCCACACATGTCGCGCGGTCGCACGCGGCATGATGAAGAGACGATCGGGCTCGATCGTCAACCTTACGAGTGTGGTGGGCATACATGGAAACGCGGGTCAGACCAACTATGCGGCCTCGAAGGCCGGAATCATCGGCTTCACGAAGTCGCTCGCCCGCGAGCTTGGAAGCCGCGGCGTTCGAGTCAACGCGGTTGCTCCTGGGTACATCTCGACGGAGCTCACCGATGTGCTGCCCGACGAGGCAAAGGATGCGGTACTCCAAAGCACACCGCTCGCTCGACTCGGCGACCCAAGCGACATTGCTGGGCCCGTCCGATTCCTCTGTTCGGATGAGGCACGATTCGTGACGGGCGACGTTTTCCTCGTCGATGGCGGGCTAGGGATGTAGCGCATGACGACTGACGCAAGAGGACGTAGACGAGTGGTAGTCACTGGCGTGGGAGCACTGACGCCGCTCGGCAATGACGCCGAGACGTTCTGGGACAGGCTTGTAGCGGGCGAGAGCGGGGCTGCTGAGATCAGCCACTTCGACGCCACCTCGTTCCCAGTCGACTTCGCATGCGAAGTGAAGGACTTCGACCCGCGTACCTGGGTCGATGCGAAGCGAGCGCGCCGGATGGACCGATTTGCGCAGCTGATCGTTGCGGCCGCGCGCATGGCAGAAGCTGACGCGGAACTCGATATTGCAGCGGAGCAGGAGCAGACGGGCGTTGCGGTCGCGACCGGAATCGGTGGCTTGCGCAGCTTCCAGGAATGCCATACGACGATCCTGGAACGCGGCCCGGAACGGGCGAACCCTTTCTCGATCCCGTCGATCCTGCCGAACATGGGTGCCGCATGGATCTCGATGGAGCTCGGCACTCAAGGGCCGCTGATGTCCCAATGCACGGCGTGCGCTGCGGCGAACATGGCACTTGGAGATGCACTCGATTCGATCCGTCTAGGCCGCTCCGAGGTAATGCTCGCAGGTGGCACCGAGGCCGGCATTGCCGAAGTTGGCATCGCTGGCTTCAGCGCGATGCGAGCACTGTCACGGCGCAACGATGATCCGAAGCGAGCGAGCCGACCATACGATCTAGAACGCGACGGATTCGTGATGGGCGAGGCGGCCGCGATCATCGTCCTCGAGTCTCTCGAACATGCTCTTGCTCGGGACGCGAAGATCTACGCGGAGTTGACCGGCTACGGAATGTCCTCGGACGCGCACCATATGACCGAGCCTGACCCGACGGGTCTACAACCGGCCCGTGCGATTGCGAACGCGATGGCGGACGCTGGTGTCGGCCCGGCGGACGTCGATCATGTCAACGCGCACGCTACGTCGACGCCGGTCGGCGATTCGAGCGAGACGCGGATCCTGAAGCGAGCCTTCGGCGAGGAGCGTGCATACGAGATTCCAATCTCGGCCATCAAGGGCGCCACCGGCCATTGTCTCGGAGCTTCGGGCGCCATCGAAGCTATCGCCGCGATATTTGCAGTCCAGCGTGATGTGTTGCCGCCGACGATCAATCTTGAGTACCCGGATCCGGAGTGTGATCTCGACTACGTACCGAACACGTCTCGAGTGCACGAGACGAACGTGGCCATTAGTCACAACTTCGGTTTCGGTGGCCACAATGCGGCTCTCGTCTTTCGCAAGTACGAGTAGCACGCGAGGGCTCGCCCGCTCCCTTTAGCACCCGGTCGCTCCTGGCGATCTGAAGTGGCAGCTCGCGGATACTAGAATGTACGCCTCATGTCTAGCCGAATCGACGTCTCAGTCGAGCAGCGCGGCTCGAGTGACTCTTCCTCCGGCGGTTCAGGCCGGGGCCAGGCTCACCCGAACACCTGCCCGTCCTGTCAATCGCACTACCGCGACGATGAGCTCGCGACGGCCCATGGTGTGTGCCCACAATGCGGACACCATTTTCCACTCAGGGCAGACGAGCGCATCGCTCAGCTTGCTGACGCAGGAAGCTTTGTCGAGGACGACGCCGATCTCCGATCTGCCGATCCGCTCGCATTCTTCGACGTCAAGGCCTATTCGGACCGCATTGCGGATGCCGAAACCAAGACCGGCCTCGGCGATGCGCTGGTAGCAGGTTCGGCCAAGATTGAGCGCCGAGCATGTCGCCTTGCTGTCATGGACTTTGCGTTCATGGGGGGCTCGATGGGCAGCGTTGTCGGCGAGAAGTTTTGGCGTGCGTGCGAGCGAGCAGCGAGCGAACAACTGCCGCTGGTTTGCGTGACTGCGTCTGGTGGTGCTCGCATGCAGGAGGGAATTCTCTCGCTCATGCAAATGCCAAAGACCGTCTGCGCCGTTGACATCTTGCGAGAGGCCCGCTGCGCCTTCATTCCGGTCCTGACCCATCCGACCACGGCAGGCGTGCTCGCGAGCTTCGCCAGCCTCGGCGACGTGACGATCTCCGAACCTGACGCTCTGCTCGCATTCACCGGCCCCCGAGTCGTTCAACAGACGATCAAGGGCGAGAAACTCCCCGACGACTTTGGCCTTGCAGAGTCGAACTATCGGACGGGCCATCTTGACGCGATCGTTGAACGCGACGCGCTGCGCGCCTACGTTGGCCGCCTCCTCTCGATCTTCGCCGCACCCGGTTTTGGTCGCTCGGCTTCATGAGCGACCCGTCGAAAGAACTGGCGGGCGAGCGCCTGCGCATACGCGACAGGCTCGCTCGGGTGCGGCAGTTGCCGCTGCTACGGGGCGTCGGGGTCAGGGACGAGTTGTCTCGCCTCCAACAGCAGATAGATCGCGTCGAGGTCGAGCCTAACGAAGAAGAGATCTGGAGTGCGGTCGAGCTAGCGCGGCATCAGGATCGCCCTTACACGCTCGACTACATTGAGCGGCTGTTCGATGACTTCATCGAGCTCCACGGCGATCGGCATCTGACCGATGATCCGGCTCTGGTCTGCGGTATCGGGAAGTTTCGGTCGAAGAGCGTCGCGCTCATCGGACACCAGAAAGGCCGCGACATTCACGAGCGTGCGAGACGAAACTTTGGGATGGCGTTTCCAGAGGGGTATCGCAAGGGTATTCGCGTCATGGAGCTGGCCCAGCGGCACGGGTTCCCGCTGCTGACGCTGGTGGATACTCCTGGCGCATTTCCTGGCGTCTTGGCCGAGCAGCATGGGCAGGGCGGCTGGATTGCTCGCAGCCAGTTGGCCATGGCGAGACTCGACGTGCCGACCGTGGCATGTGTGATCGGAGAAGGCGGTTCGGGTGGCGCCGTTGCGATTGCACTCGCCGACCGAGTGCTCATGCAGGCGAACGCGATCTACTCTGTTATCTCGCCTGAGGGGTGCGCCGCAATTCTGTGGCGAGACTCGAAACAGGCAAAAAAGGCCGCAGCCGCCTTTCGTCCCAACGCGACGACCTGCGTCGAGCTCGGCGTCGTCGATGCGGTTGTCGGTGAACCCGACGGCGGGGCCCACCTCGATCACGACGCAGCTGCGGCGATGCTCGGAGACGCCCTGGCCGCAGCGCTGAGCGATGCCG
>JAUXJK010000064.1 GCA_030624785.1 Actinomycetes bacterium | reverse complement strand
TTCTGATCGAGCACGATCGAGGCCACCATCTCCGCAACGGCAGCGCCAGGCGCGTACCACGCGGATGTTCCGAGCAGGTTGACGATCTCGCCGCCACCCTTGCGGGTGCGCTCAACCATCGACTCGATCCGGTCCTGCGAAACGAGCCGCCCTAGCGGTACCCCACCTACGGTTGTTGCGGAGACGATCGGCACCATCTGATCGCCGTGGCCACCCAGAACGAGCGCCTGGATGTCGCGGACCGATGCCCCGGTCTCGAATGAGATGAATGCGCGAAAGCGAGCCGTGTCGAGCACGCCTGCCATGCCCACGACCCGTTCCTTGGGGAAGCCGGATGCGCTCTTCGCCACGTGGCACATTGCGTCGAGCGGATTTGTGACCGGCACGATGACGGCGTCGGGCGACTGCGCGATCGCCGCCTGCGTGACCGCCTTGACGATTGCCTCGTTCGTGGCGACGAGGTCATCGCGGCTCATGCCCGGCGCGCGTGGCCTTCCTGATGTGACGACGATCACGTCGGATCCGGCCGACTCTTCGTAACCATTCGAGCCCGTGATCTTTGCCTCGTAGCCGAGTACCGGTCCCGACTCGTTCATATCGAGCGCCTTGCCCTGAGGAAGGTTCTCGACGATGTCGATCAGGACGACATCCGCGTAGTCGCGGCGAGCGACCTCTTGTGCTGCGGTTGCGCCGACGTTGCCGGCTCCGATAATCGTGACTTTTGCTCGCACGGGCTACTCCTAGGTCTGCTGGTTCTGGCGATATGCCTTCTGACCACGGCCGCTTTCTCGTGTGATCGCGTGCCGCGTACCCCAGTTTGGACGTTGCCGAAAAATGGGCCGTGGAATTGTATTGGAGGGCATGGGCTTGTTCCATCCGGTACCGTCTCGTCGGACATGAATGGAGGCGCATGAGTGAGGTCAATGCAGGTCTCGAAGGGGTAGTCGCATTCGAGACCCAGATCGCTGAACCCGATCGCGAGGGAGGCTCCCTCCGATATCGCGGTGTTGATATCGAGGAACTCGTGGGCAAGGTGCCTTTCGAGTCAGTGTGGGGGCTCCTAGTAGACGAGGCTTTCGAGCCCGGTCTGCCTCCGCCGGAGCCGTTCGAATTGAAGAACGCGTCGGGTCAAGCGATGTCTGATCTGCAGAGCGCGACGGCCCAACTCTCCGCAACATGGGACCTGGGACAGGTCATTGACATCACGGATGATCAAGCGCGCGACGACGTGCGCCGCGTCTCGGCGACAATGCTCTCGATCGTTGCTCAGTCGGCTCGTGTGGCCGATGGCGTGACGAGTCGCGTGCCCGAGGCGACTGTTGCGACCGGCAAGAGCTCCGCAGAGCGTTTCCTGCTCGAGTGGCGAGGCGAGGTCAATGCCAAGCACGCAAAGGCGATCGACACCTACTGGATCTGTACAGCTGAGCACGGCATGAACGCTTCAACGTTCACGGGACGCGTCGTCACATCGACGGGTGCCGATTGCGCCGCGGCTCTTTCTGCCGCCGTCGGCGGTCTCTCAGGCCCACTGCATGGTGGAGCTCCGGCTCGCGTGCTTCCGATGCTGGACGGCGCCGCAGCTTCCGACGGCGTTGAGGCCTACGTCAAGGACCTGCTCGATTCGGGTGAGCGCTTGATGGGGTTCGGCCACCGTGTCTACCGTGCTGAGGATCCCCGTGCTCGTCTGCTTCGTCGCACTGCGAAGGAGCTCGGATCCGCCCGTTTCGAAGTGGCCGAGGAGTTCGAGCGGGTTGCACTCGCTGAGCTTCAGGCGCGTAAGCCAGACCGTGTGCTCGCGACGAACGTCGAGTACTGGTCGGCGGTTGTGCTCGACGTCGCTGAGATTCCCGGGCCCCTGGCACCCGCAATGTTTGCGTGCTCGAGAACGGGCGGATGGTCAGCTCATATCCTCGAACAGAAGCGGCTCGGCAAGTTGATCCGCCCCTCAGCGAAGTACGTTGGCCCTGGGCCGCGTCCGATCGACGCCGTTTAATTGACCGCCGACCTCGCAGGGTTGATCGAGCGGGCAGGTGCGACCACTGACGAGCGAGAACTCGCCGAGCTTCGCGCGGTAGCGGAGGAAGAGGTCGATGCGGCTGTCAGGAGCGACGACTTCAGAGTTCGAGCACTCGGGTATCGGGCGCTTGGCGTGCTTGACTTCCGACAGAAGACGGAACTTCTGGGAATCGGCCTCGAAGATCCAAGCCCTGCATGTCGTGGCGCCGCTCTGATCTCGCTCGAGCTTCTGTCACGGGATCATCCTCGTGAGGTAAACGCGGTGCGACCGTTGCTTCACACGATCGCCAACGCGGATGACAACGCGACCGTGCGTCGGCTCGCACTTTTCTGTCTCAAGAACGGCTCTCCGGGTCGTGACACGCTGGTTCTGCTCGACCACCTCTCCTCCGACGATGAGGACGCGGAGATCGCGGCTCTCGCGGGTCGCGTGGTATCGGAACTCAAGAAGCGGGCTCGCGAGGCGGAGAAGCGGGGCTCCAAGCCGCGCAAGATCCGTTAGCGACGCTTTCTATGACCTCCACGCAGGCTGTGCAGTGCCAGCTGCGCGCGCGTCTGTGCCTTGGCCGCTAGCTTCACCGCGTTGCCGCGGCGACGCGTAATCACGCGCCCCTGTCGCAGACGCTCGGGCAGAGCGTGAGCTGACAGAGGGCCGGATGGAACGGCGCACACGCACGTTCCGATGTCACTGGGCTCGTGCGCGTCGCTGCCAGCTGCCATCGGCAAACCTTGCTCGTGCGCCCAGCGGCGTGCGGCGTCATTGGCGTCGGCTGTGAAGGGGCCTCCGTTGGCGACCTCCACATTGTCGATCAATCTCGCGGCGGCGAGGCGCTCGCGAGCCGGCGCCAACACCGGATTCCGTACGAGACGAAAGAACGGATGCGGCAGGTAGACGAGGCCGCCCTGAGCACGAATGGCACGTGCGGTCTCCTCAATCGGGTGTCCTCGTTCAAGCTCCGCGCTCAGAAACAATCCGATCAACTCGCCATCGCTCGTGTCGACCTCCTGGCCGACAATCACGTCGAAGCTCGCCGCGGCAGCGAGTTCCCTGGCGCCGTCGATTCGGTTGTGTTCGGTGATCGCGAGCACGTCGAAGCGGCGATCGGCATGCGCCTGCTCATAGTCCTCGAGCATATTGCGAGCGTCGTAGGAGCGGTGTGTGTGGTTGTGGAGGTCGAGCAGCTCCCAGCCAGCTGGGATGTTCATCGACGCTTCGGCGCCGAGGGTGGTACTCGTCGCGCGTGGGGATGCGCTTCGAAGTAGGTCTCGCGCCGGCGTTGGTCCGAGACGTGCGTGTAGAGCTCTGTTGTGGCCAGGTCGGCATGTCCGAGCATCTCCTGGACGCTGCGCAGATCGGCCCCTCCCTCGAGAAGGTGCGTCGCAAACGAATGGCGCAGGAGGTGCGGATGCACTCGCCGAGGGTCAAGACCCGCCTTCTCGGCCAGCTTGCGAAGAATGAGGAAGGCACCCGCGCGGGTGAGTGCGCCGCCCCGCGCGTTGAGAAACATCTCCGGGCGGTAGCGCCGATCGAGAAAGGGTCGTCCGCGCGCCAGGTAGCGGCGCAGTGCCTCGATACCCTCGCGTCCGAGTGGGACCAGCCGTTCCTTGTCTCCCTTGCCTATACATCGCACGACCCCGACGTCGAGGTCGGCGCCGCCCTTGTCCAGGCCGACGGCCTCGCTCACTCGGAGGCCGGCTCCGTAGAGCAGTTCGATCAGCGCTCGATCGCGCAGCGCTCGCGGCGTGGTGCCGTTCGCAGCGTCGCACAGGCTCTCGATGTCTCTCGGCGAGAGCGTCCGCGGAAGCTTTCGCGCACGCCTCGGAGACGCAAGCTCGTTCCCCGGATTGTCGTCGCGATCGCCGAGGAGCACGAGGTGCTTGTAGAAGCTCCTCGCGGCTGCGAGTCGACGTGCGATCGATGACGGGGCCAGCTCCCGCGATCGCAGATCGGCAAGCCATCGCTCGAGATCACTGGCGCTCGCTGCCGCCGGAGCGCACTGCAGGAAGGCAGTGAGATCCGCGAGGTCGCGCGTGTAGGCATCGACGGTGCGAGGCGCGCGTTGTGTCGCCAGCACGGCCAGAAATCGCTCGATCTGTGGATCCTCGGCGCTCATCAGGCGCGGGGGTGGGCGAGGTCGTAGACCCGCTTGAGCCGCCGCGAATCGACATGGCTGTACGTCTGGGTTGTCGAGAGCGAGGCGTGTCCAAGTAGCTCCTGAATCGTTCTGAGGTCGGCGCCGCCCTCGAGCAGATGGGTTGCAAAGGCATGTCGTAGGCGGTGCGGGTTGGCGACGAGACGCCGGAGCGTCGACGTGTCGAGACGGCGTCCACGATGGGAAAGAAACAGCACCCGCTCGGGTCCTCGAGCGAGTTCGGGTCGCGAACGTTCGAGGTATCGCTCTATGTAGGCGTGCGCCTCGTCGCCGAGCGGGACGACGCGTTCTTTGCTGCCCTTCCCGAAGACGTGCAACGTGCGCTGTTCGAAGTCGACGTCTACAAGCCGCAGAGCTACCACCTCGTGGGCTCGAAGGCCTGCCGAGTACACGAGCTCGAACAGCGCACGATTGCGTACGGCGAGGGGATCGTCGCCGGAAAAGTGTGCGAGGAGTTGCTCGACCTCGGCGACCTTTGGCGCGTTGGGCAGTCGCTTGCGTTGACGAGTCTGAAGTGGAAGGTCGGGCACGCGAGCTGTGCCGAGCGCGCTTCGAAGCAGGGAGCGGATGGCCGCCAACTTGCGCGCAAGCGTGCCGGGCGCAAGTCGGTCACGCCCGGGCCGGGGACGCCCGAGATGGCGGGTGTAGTCGGCGAGCGTGCGCGCGTCGACGTCCTCGAGTGGTGTGTTGTTCTCATGCAACCAGCGCTCGAACTCCTCCAGGTCGGCCCGGTAGCTGCGCTGCGTATTGGTCGCGAGGTGCGGGCTCTGGAGGAAACGCTCGATTGACGCGCGCGTCTCCATAGAGCACGAGTTCGGCGTGTTCGTTGCGCGTCCTGCGCTGTCGGGCCGCCACCAGCGCATGGGCTCGAATCGTTCTCCGGCCTCAGGTGCCCTGTGCCTACAGTGCGCGCATGCGGTCCATTCACTTCGCCGGGACGCTTGAGCTGCGCGATCTCATGTTGGCGACATGGAAGGTCGACTCTGAGCAGATCTCCCATGCTCTGCCTGAGGGCTTCGCGCCGATCACGGTCGACGGGGTCGGGTTTGTGTCGGTCGTCGGGTTCTGTGCCAAAGGCGTTCGCGCCGGGCGGCTGCCCGCGCCGGGATATTCCGGGATCAACGTTCGCACGTATGTGACTGATCGCGAGGGCGCACCGGCGATATTCTTGCTGCAAAGCCGCGTGACGCTGCCCGGCATGGTGGGCCTCTTTCTCGGCGCTCCCGTGCGTCCCACGCTGATCGGGGTTCGTCGCGGCTCGGTGAGTGCTGCCGGCGTGGGTGTCGCTGTGCGCTACAGCGTTCCCGAGGAAGAGGTCGGGTCTCCGCAGACGCCGCCGCTCGAACCGCCGATGGGTGACTTCGACGTGGCGTACTGGAAGGCCGCCGGCGTTCGGCGCCTCGAGACCACGCATCAGCCGATCCCGTGGCGGACCGCCGTCATCGGCGAGTCCTGGAGATTCGACCCGGTGCTGGCGTTGGGCTTCGACGCGAAGGAGCCGCAATGGCTCCACTACGCGGAGCGCGTCGATTTCGATCTCACGCTTCCGCCACGCAAGATCAGTCGCCGCTAGAAGTGCGCTATGGCCGCGGACATGACGCAGCGAGCGAGCGCTGCGCGGCCGCTCTTATCGGCCCCCGGAAGGCTGTACGCCTGTCCGCGTCAATCCGTTAATGTGGGCGGTCGTGAGCAAGGTCCATGATGTACTTATCGTTGGTGCTGGCTGCGCCGGAATGCGGGCCGCGATCGAGGCCCATGACAGTGGCGCTGATGTCGGTGTCATCTCGAAGCTTCACCCCACGCGTAGCCATTCCGGAGCCGCTGAAGGCGGGATCAATGCTTCTCTGGGCAACACCGCTGAGGACAGCGCCGACCTGCACGCATTTGACACGGTGAAGGGCTCCGACTATCTCGGCGATCAGGACGCGATCGAAGAGTTCGCAGAAGAGGCTCCAGGGGACATCATTCAGCTCGAGCACTGGGGCGCCGTTTTCACGCGGAACGATGAAGGAAAGCTCGCCCAGCGACCCTTTGGCGCGGCTGGATCTCCCCGAACGATTTTCGCTGCTGACATCACGGGCCACGTGCTGATTCACGTGCTCTACGAGCAGCTTTTGCAGCGCGACCCGCAGGTCTACGAAGAGTTCTTCGCCTGGCGACTCGCGATCGAGGACGGCCGGGTCAAGGGAGTCATCTGCTGGGACCTCCTGAACGGTGGACTGCAACTAATCGAAGGAAAGACGGTTGTGATCGCCACGGGCGGTTGCGGGCGCCTCTATCGAGCTACGACCAATGCCTATGCCTGCACCGGCGACGGCATGGCGATGGCTCTTCGAGAGGGGCTTCCTCTCAAGGACATGGAGTTCATGCAGTTCCACCCGACGACGATGTATCCGAGCGGGATCCTGATCACGGAAGGCTGCCGCGGTGAGGGGGGATTCCTCATCAACAAGGACGGCGAGCGCTTCATGATGAAGTACGCGCCCAACGCCCTCGAACTCGCGTCGCGCGACGTCGTCTCGCGCTCCGAGCAGACCGAGATCGATGAGGGACGCGGGATCAACGGATCCATCTACCTCGACCTCAGACACCTCGGTGAAGAGCGCATCGTGACACGGCTTCCTGGATCGCGAGAGCTTGCAATGACCTACGCGGGCGTGGATCCGATCTACGACCCGATCCCCGTTCGCCCGGGCGCTCACTACCACATGGGTGGTGTCGAAACAGACAAGTGGGGCGTCACGGAAATTGAGGGTCTCTACGCGGCCGGTAAGGCCGCGTGCGTGTCGGTGCACGGCGCCAATCGGCTCGGCGGCAACTCGCTCATGGAGACCATCGTTTTTGGTCGTCGCGCAGGGAAGGCAGCCGCGGAGCAGGCGCGGGGAATGTCCTCGAGCCCGGTGTCCGAGTCGATGCTCGCCGACACGGAGCGTGAGCTAGCCGGCCTGCTGGGACGCTCTGATGGCGAGCGACCATGGCAGATTCGCGACGATCTCGGCGCGTCGATGCTCGAGAACTTCGGAGTTTTTCGCCGCGAGGACCAGATGCTCGCCCAGCTGGACAAGATCGCCGAGCTTCGCGAGCGCTATCGCCGCGTTGTCGTCGAGGACAAGGGCGACGTGTTCAATACCGACCTTACGCAGGCGCTCGAGCTTGGCTACCTGCTTGATCTCGCGGCCTGCATGGTGCAGGCGGGCGTGGCCCGCAAGGAGAGTCGTGGCGCTCACTCGAGACCGACCGACTTCCCCACGCGAGACGACGAGAATTTCATGCGCCATTCGATCACGCACTGGAACGGCGATGGCCCGGCGCTCTCCTACAAAGAGGTTCGGATGACGAAGTGGGAACCGCAGGAGCGAAAGTACTAGCGTGGAAGCACACGCTCAGCACAATGGCCATCGTGGCCGATCTTCCACGAGGGAAGCACATCGCGGTACGGCCTCTAGAGGCGCCGCCGACGATCGGCAGGGGAAACCATGCAGGTAGGCCTGAAGGTCTGGCGCCACGAGACGGACACCGGCAAGCGAGCCCTCAAGGAGTACGAGGTCGACGCGCCGGAAGAGGCGACGCTGCTCGATGTGCTCGACATCATCAAGGACAAGGTCGATGGCTCCCTCTCATACCGAAAGAGCTGTCGCATGATGATCTGCGGCTCCTGTGGCATGCGAATGGACGGCGGCGCCGTTCTTGCGTGCAAGACCCGAATGTACGACTTTGCTCAGGCCGGCCACGTACCGGTGATCTCCCCAATGGGAAACCTTCCGGTTGTCAAGGATCTCGTGGTCGACATGCAGCCGTTCTGGGACAAGATCCGAGCGGTCAAGCCGTGGCTCGAGCCGGGCTATGAGGGCCCGCAGCCTGGTGACAAGGAGAACGTCGTGTCCGCGGGGCAGATGTCGACGATTCACAAGGAGTCGCTGTGCATTCTCTGCGGCTGCTGCACCTCCGAGTGCAACTCGCTGGAGGCGAATCCCGATTTTCTCGGTCCGGCTGCACTCGCGAAGGGAATGCGTTTCGTCGGTGACGCTCGAGACAACACGAAGGTAGAGCGTCTCGAGGAGTACTCCGAAGAGAACGGCATCTGGGACTGCACGCGCTGCTACTTCTGTCAGGAGCGCTGCCCGAAGGGTGTCGATCCACGTGACGCAATTGCGAAGCTCGGCGCCGAGGCTGTCAAAGAGGGCATCGATCGCAACCCGGGGGCAAAGCACGCCAAGTGGTTCGTGCATTCGGCCAAGACGACGGGTTGGCTCCGCGAGACAGAGTTGATCCCCAAGACCCAGGGTGTCATCAATTCACTGAAGGACGTCAAGTTCGCGATGAAGCTGGCCAATCACGGCAAGGTTCCGCCGCCGTTTCCTCCGCATGTGGCCAAGGATGTGAAGGAGTCGCGCGCTCTGCACGACATCGTCAAGAAGCAGGATGTGCGGGGAGCCAGCGGCATCGTGCAAGGAGAGCGCGCTCTTGGCCGGATCGAGCCGCACGACGATGCGTACGCGGCCGCGGCCGAGCGAGGGCCGTACGGGCCCGGGTCGTTCCCCAAGCCATATCTCCCGGGTGAGAAAGAAGGAGCTGAGACGTCGTGAGGGTTGCCTACTACAAGGGGTG
>JAUXJK010000186.1 GCA_030624785.1 Actinomycetes bacterium | reverse complement strand
GGCTCCAACGCACTCGCGCTCGTTGCGCCTGAGTTCGGGCTTGGGGTGACCGCACGAGCCCTCATGGGAGTCGGCACCGGTCTCACCTTTATCGCTGGGAGCGACTACGTGCGCTCGATGGTGGGCTCTGCGTTCGCGCAGGGCATGTACGGCGGGATCAACCTCGGCATGGGCGGTGTGGCGCTCGCGGTCGTGCCGATCTTCGAGAGCTCGCTCGAATGGCGGGCACCGTTTGTGACCGGCGCCGCGCTTTCGCTCGTCTCGTTCGCAGCCTTCGTCGCGAGCCCGAGTGACCGCTCGCGCGCTCGCGCCGGCTCGACTGTCAAGGTGGCCCGCCCGCCCTTTCGAGCGCTACGCCCGCGGGGCCTGAGTCCGCTCGTGGTGATTCACACCGCATCCTTCGGCCTGAACGTCGTGGTCGCGACCTGGATTGTGGTGCTGCTCGAGCGGGCAGGTGACTATTCGACGCGCACAGCCGCGACGATCGGGGCGCTCTCGCTACTCGCGGGTGTCGTGACCCGGCCCCTGGGTGGCTGGGTTGTCCGCGAGCGGCCCGACAGAACGCGCGAACTCATCGGGCTCAGCCTTCTCACCGGTGGCACAGGCGTCGCGGTGCTCGCCTGGGCAGGGCCACCCGTCGTCATGGCGTTGGCCGCGATCGTGGTCGGGCTGTCCGCCGGCTTCCCATTCGCCGCCGCCTTCACAGGCGCGGCCAAAGCACGTCCCGAGATGCCGGGCACCAGCGTCGCCTACGTCAACGCACTGGCGAGCGTTGCGATCCTCATCGGCACGCCGCTGGTCGGCCTGACGTTCTCCCTGCCAGGCGACGGACGGATCGGATTCCTTGTGGTCGGAGCGTTCTGGGCGCTGGCGGTCCTCGCCCTCCCTTCCCGGAAATTGCTGGGAATCGACGAAACTCCGAAGCACCCAGATCGAGCCACGACCACCATCTAAACTCGCCCATTGCCGCGCACCACAAGCCTGGAAACGGAGAGATTGATGACAGTTCACCTGCAGCACCTCACATGGGAAGAAGCCGGCGCGGCCGCGGCCGCGAATCGGCTCGTCATCATCCCCACAGGCGCGACGGAAGCCCACGGAGCGCACCTTCCACTCGATGTCGATACGCACCAGGTCGCGACCGTGGCTGAGCGACTCGCCGAGCGCGTCGATGCATTGGTCGCGCCAGCACTACCGTACGGCTACTCCACAACCTGGATGGGGTATCCGGGAACGATGACGCTCAGTTCCGAGACCTACCAGCAGGTCCTTGTCGAGTTGGCGTCGAGTCTCGTCGAGCACGGTTTCTACCGCATCGTCATTCTCAACGGTCACCGACCCAACGGGACAGCGTGCGATGTTGCAGCACGCCGCGTCGTCGATGCATTCGCCCACAAGCAGCCCGTCCAGATCACGGCCGTTAGCTACTGGGAGCCGGGCGCGGCCGACGTACACGCGCTCCGCACCTCGGATATCGGCGGGATGGGACACGCGTGCGAGATGGAGACGTCGTTCCAGCTAGCGACCCGACCCGACCTTGTGAAGATGGATCGCATCGACGGCGTCGAGACTCCACTCGTCCGTTGGGACCTCGTAGCCCCCGTGGAACCATCTCGTACATACGTCAGCTGGCCGACTGCCGCCGATGGTCATCCGGGCATCTTTGGTGATCCACACAAGGCGAGCGCCGAGGCCGGCGAGCAGTACCTGGACGCAGTGCTCGAGGGTCTAGAGCGCATGCTCGGGGATATTGCGAGTGGCGGCGGTAGCTACACGCCTCGCTAGTGCTCGAGCTCCTCTGAGGTCTTGAGACAACACGGACGCTCGATCGCGTCGCTTTCATCGGGTTCGGCCGAGGCCGGTCTGGGAGCAAGCTCGTAGCCAAGTTCGAGCTCCTCGCGGCGGGGCGCTGCACGACCGCCCGCAAGCGCACCGTCCTTGTAGACGCTAACCAGCCGAGCCGGGTCGCGCAGCATGCGTACATCCTCAAGCGGGTTTCCATCAACGACGAGGAGATCAGCGAACATTCCCGGCGACAGCTGGCCGATCTCGTTCTCCCACCCGATGACTTCCGCACCGATGCGTGTAGCCGATTCGATCGCCTGCATCGGCGTGAAGCCGGCGTCGACCATCATCTCCAGCTCGTACGCGATCTCCGACTGCGGGTTGAACGCGTGGCCCGAGTCGCTACCAACTGCCATTGGAATACCCGCGTCGAGCGCCATCTTCACGCTCTGCCGATGTTCGACAAGGTCGCCCTGAAACTTCTCGACGATCCACTGGGGAACTCCTACGTCAGGCCCTCGCGTGACGTAGAGATCCAACACCGAGATCGTCGGCACGAGCACCGTGGCCGCCTGCCGCATCAGCTCGGTTCCTTCCTCGTCAAGAAACGACCCGTGCTCGACCGTGTCTACGCCCGCGCGGACGGCGTTCTTGATCGACTCGGTTGCCTGCGCGTGGCACGCGACGCGCACGCCGTTGCGGTGGGCCTCTTTGACCGCGGCCGCCATCTCTTCGACGGTCATCGTCTGCTTGCGGGAGTCTGAGTACGGGCTGATTCCGGTACCGCTGGCCTCCAACTTGACCGTTTCGGCGCCGTACTTCACCTGTTCGCGAACGGCCTTGACGACCTCCTCGATCCCGTCAACGACGCGGCCCAGGCTGGCCCGATTGTCGATCCAACTCCCGTAGCCATCCGCGAGCCCGCCGGTCGTCGTGATGATCTGGCCGCCGGCGAGCAAGCGGGGCCCTACGAGGACGCCCTCATTGATCATGTCGCGTACGGCGATACCAACCATCCCGCGGGTGCCAGTGTCGCGAGCGCTCGTGAACCCAACCTCGAGCAGCGTCTGCGCATTTCGCGCGGCGAGAATCGTCGCGTGCTCGATGCTGCGGCGTAGGTCGTAGTCCTCCCAGCACGTCACATCTTGATAGACGCCGTGGAAGTGGCAGTCGACCATGCCCGTCATGACCGTGAGACCCGTCGCATCGAGCTTCCGTAGATCGGTCCGATTCGCAGCCGAAACCGCATCGATAGTGCCGACACTGCTGATTCGCCCGCCCTCGACCAGGACGGAGCCGTGTTCGATCGGCTCACTCCCAGAGCCGTCGATCACCCTCGCATTCTGGATGAGAAGGTCACGAGCCATTAGAGCCCCTTCTGTCGGCGTCGGCTATCGCGCCCGACGACTCCGGATCATGTCAGCAGATCGGTTGCGATCTTCGCCACAGAAAGTGCAGCGTGCTCGAGTTGCTGGACCGAGACGCGCTCGTTGGGACAGTGACATTCAGCCACGTTGCCGGCCCCAAACGTGATCGCCTCCATACCCGCGTCGTTGACCAGGTTGCGGACGTCGCTCGAGTAGGGAGTTCCATAGATCTCGCAGCCCTCGCCGGTGACGGCCGAGACCGTCGCCGCCATCTGCGCCGCGAAGGGCGAATCAGTCGGGATCTCCGCGGCTTCGAAAGCGTTGTCCCAGGCTCTCACCTCGAAATCAAACCCAGGATCGCGTTCCTTCATGCGTTCTAGATGCGAGCCCAGTAGCGCCAGTTCATCCTTGATGGTCTCGCCCGGAATCAACCGACGATCGACGGTGACCTCGCTGTAGTCCGGCACGGCGTTCTCCTTGACGCCTGCGTGGATCAAGGTCGGCGTGCACGACCCGCCCGGACACAGTGGATGTTCTCGGGTGCTGATCTCATTCTCGTAGGACTGCACGGCCTCGAGGACCAGCGGTATTCGCTTGTTCGGATTGTCTCCGAGATGAGCACGGCTCGCGTGAATTGAACGTCCCTTGACCCGAATGGTGAACCACGCAAGCCCGCGCTCGGCGGTCGCAACCCGGAGGTCCGTGGGTTCGGTCGTGATCCCAAAATCGCCTACGAAGCCGGCTTGAATCAGCGAAAGCGTCCCGGGCTCCGCGCATTCCTCGCCCATGGCGAAGTGCAGCACGAGATCGCCCACGAGCTTTCCTTGCCGCGCGAGATGTTGAGCCACAGCGATCTGCACTGTCAGGCCCGACTTCATGTCGCACGATCCTCGACCGTAGAGGAACCCGTCCGGCTTCTCGGTCGGCGTGAATGGCTCCGTGTCCCACAGCTCCGGATCGTCGATCGGAACGGTGTCGATATGACCGTTGAGCACGAGCGCGGGGCCGCCGCCCGACCCCTTGAGCACAGCGCCCAGCGAGGGTCGATCCGGCATTGATTCGACGAGCGTGACCTCTGCACCCGTCGGCTTCAGCCACTCGGCGCATTTTGCGGCCATTTCGGCCTCGTAGATGCCCGGGTTGACGCTCTTGGTCGCAACGAGACTACTCAGAAACGTGACGAGGTAGTCGCGCCCGAGCTCGGCGCTTTCTTTCAGCTCGTCGACAGCGATGTCCTTCGTTGCAGACATCTATGCCGCCGCCGGCTCGAAGGTCGCCTGCCGCGCTGGATAGCCTGGATCGTCCGGGGCTCCATTCGCGCCCAACGCTGCGGACAGCTCGGAGCGCTTCGCGGCCGTGGCCTGCTCGTCGACGACGAGGTCTGAAGTCAGTACAACGCCGTACACGGCCTCACCATCAGCCTGCGCTATGTAGCGCTCGCGAACATCCTCCGCAACCAGATCAGGCTCACGCTCGAGTGGGTTTCCAAACCCGCCGCCGATAGCGGTCTCGATTCGGACGCTGTCACCCGCCTTGATCGGCATGTTCGACATGCGAGAGCTGACCGGCTCCCACTCATCACTGCCATTGCGCTTCAGATAGATGAGGTTCGGAGCGCCGTCAGCACCACCAAACAGACCGAATGGCGGAATGATGCTTCGATCCAAACACGTCGAGAAGACGCAGTCGCCGAGCACTTCGATGTCGCGACGAAGCCCGAACCCGCCACGATGCTTCCCTGCGCCCTCGATACCAGTGCGCAACTCTAGCCTTCGAACCTTCATCGGAAACTTGTTCTCGAGTGCCTCGACGGGCTGAATACGACAGTTGGAGAGCGGATCCTGGATGCAGGTCCAACCGTCCTTGTAGGCCATGCCGCC
>JAUXJK010000319.1 GCA_030624785.1 Actinomycetes bacterium | reverse complement strand
AGCGGGTCAACTCCGCACGAGCTTCAACCCTCGTCACCTTCTGCGAACACGGTCGGGTCTTCGGGCGTTGCGAACATCTCGCCGTACTTCGTCTTGCCGAAGTCGTCCTTGGAATACGGCAGGAAGACACTGACCGCCTCGCCATCGACATGCTCGAGCCGTGTCACGATGGCGTCGGTGTCGTCATCCTTGCCGGGCTTCTGGATGACCACGTTGACGCAAAGCCCGACCGCCTTGAGGTGCCCTTCAGCGGCCCGCTCTCGCAGCGCGCGCAGCGTGCCGTCCACCACGGCGTCCGCCTCGGGGTACTCCTGATCGGACGACGCGTGAACGATGGCGACCGCGCCGTCTTCTTGCATGGTCACGCCGAAGGGGTAGAACTCACCGTGCTCGTCGAGCATGCGCTGCGCCGAGGGAAGCAGCGAGCTGAGCAGTGCGTCAAGATCGGGATGAGCCATCGGAGCGGGCTCCCTTCGAGCCGGCGATCGAACTCGAACGATCGTAGCCGTCTTTGAGATCCAGCGCCATATGAAGCTCCGAAGCGGATCGCCCTTCGTGGCGAATGGCGTCGGGCTCGTCACCCCCGATCGTGAAGCCCGACGACTCGTAGAGCTTCCGTGCAGCGGGCGTCTCGGAGCTGACGCTGAGGTGAACCAGGGCAACACCCGCCATGGATCGCGCGTGATCGAGTGCCGCATCGATGAGGGCGCGGGCAATCCCCTGACGCCGATGCGCCGGCGTGACGTACATGCCCCAGATGTGGGTCTTGTGCGCCATCTTGTCGTGCCGATCGCGGTAGAGCCCCACGACCCCGACCAAACCACCGTGAAACGCGCCGATGATCACCGTGTCGGGCGTCTTGCGGATCTGCTCACGCACGACCGCGGGATCGGAGACGAAGTCGTCGTCCACGGACGACGCGAACGACATCGGCTCGTTGACCAGGGCCTCGCGTCGCAACGCCACGTATGCCTCGACATCTTCGTTGCGGATGGGTCGGATCATTGCGTGCTGCCCGAATCCTACACCCTCCTCCTCTCAGACAGATACGCATGCCAGAGAAGACGCGCCGCCACCGACCGCCAAGGCGCCCACGCGTGAGCCATACGTCGAAGCTTGTCCTGGCTGGGACAATGGCGTAACCGCTTGACACGCTGCGCCGACTTCGCGAGCGCCAGGTCACCATCCGGCCAGACATCACGCCGTCGCAGCGCCATCAGCAGGTAAATGTCGGCTGTCCAGGGACCGATGCCACGCACTTCGATCAAGCTCGCTCGTCCTGCCTTGTCATCGAGTCGGACAAGCTCGCTCAGCCGGAACTCTCCCGCGACGATCGACGCCGCCAGGTCGTGACAGTACGCGGCTTTCTGCCGTGTCAGCCCGGCGCGGCGGAGCTGCGTGTCGCTCATGTCGGCGAGCCGCCGGGGCGTCACACGTCCGGCGGCCTCCTGGAGCCTCTCATACGCAGCCCGACCCGATGCAAGCGACACCTGCTGTTCGAGCATGATCCGAACCAGCGTCGCGAACCCTGGCGGCCGCGCCCACATTGGCGGCGGCCCGTAATCCCGGATGATCCGGTCGAGGTCAGTGTCTCGGGCTTGCAGGTGCTTGACACCCCTGAGCAACGAATCCCTGGTGAGCGGCCGGTGCATTCTCAGATGGCCTGCGCCCGATACTGCCGCACGAACTGGCTCGCCGCGGTCATCGTCGTCGGATACCGGATCACTTCGCCGAGTTCGTTGTGCACCGGCTGGTAGAAGAATCCATGCTCGACCAGGTACGCAACGACACGCCATGGCCGGACCGCGTTCTTGCGCGGAGCCCTGAACCGCCGCGCCAGGGCGATCGCATCACCGGAACAGTCCGGGCACGGCCTCGGCGAATCCGAGTAGGGCCGCTTGAACGACTTGCGGCATGCGAAGCAGACGAACGGAAACGGATAGGACTCCATTTCCTCGTGCGTCGCGAAGTGTCTGGATGGGCTGGTCACCGGAGCGAGTATTTGGAGAGCGTGAACACGAACTCTTCGACGATTTCGCCGCTGGCCGGGCAAGGCGATTCATCCTCTCCTGAGACGGCAAAACCGCATTTTTCGAGGACTCGGATAGAACCGACGTTGTGTTTGGCAACGTGGGCATGGAGCGGGCGAACCTGGACCTGTGCGACAAGCCCAGCAAGCGCCCTCGTGGCAATGCCCCGACCCCAGAGTTGTCTTGCGAGCCAGTACCCGACGAGCCACCTGCCGGACTGTTGGTAGCACACGATGTTGCCGGCCACTTGGTCACCAAAGAGAATGGTCTTCTTCACAACCGCATCGTCGCCAAGGATCTTCATCCAGTGGGCCATGAACGCGTCCCTGTCTCGAGCCTGGAAGGCCGCCATCTGGTTCGCCGCCGGATCGAGTTGATGCTCGAGAAAAATGGGCAGGTCACCTTCTTCCACGTCACGGAGAAGAACCCCACCTGCCAGCGCGTCAGAAGTGCGGTGTTCCATGTCGTTGAGCTACGGACCAAGTGGCAGCAACTCCTTGACTCGGGGGGTTGCATCGTTGCGCAATCGGACAATATACCTGTCGCTGCCTGGTTGATCCGGATAGCAAAGGCTTGAACCGGCTTGGAGCAGCGTGCGAACCAGTTCGACATACGCGTCCTGACGCTGCTCGGCTCCGCCAGAATACCGTGCGCCATGGACGGACCAGCCCAGCGGCGAACTCTCGTGTGTTGGATCGAACACATCCAACGACGCGCCGGCATCAATCAACAAGCTGGCGTTGGCGGGTTGACCAAACCAAGCGGCCTGATGAAGCGGCGTGCCGAAATCGAGACCCGGTGCATCCAAGTCCGCCCCCGCCCCGATCAACAAGGCAACCGGCCCGGTCGGGTTGCGACCGGCGACATCGGCGAGGAGCCGATCTTCTTCGGGGTTACCAGTCCGAGCAACGTCGGGATGCCCCGCGAGTCGTTTGCGGGCTTCGGCAAACCGACCGTTGACGACGGCGACCGCAAACCGATCGGCGGTGTTCAACTCGGTGGAGGCACCCCGTCCTGCAAGCAGAACGACGACCTCGTCAAAGCCCCGGCGGATCGCGTGCGCGTATGCCGTCTTGCCGAAGGCCGTCTTTGCATCGATGTCGGCACCGTGATCGAGAAGAATCGCAGCGGCTTCTTCCCGACGCCGCCGCGTGGCAACATGCAACGGT
>JAUXJK010000214.1 GCA_030624785.1 Actinomycetes bacterium | reverse complement strand
CGGTCGAGCCGCGTATCGTCGTTGGACGAGACGAGAACGTGCTCGTCGGCGTGAGCGCGTTCCCCTTCAATGGCAACCCCTACCAGTTTGGATTCGGCGATCGGCGTCTGATCGCAGGCGCATTGCGTCCCGAAGCCGGCCGCTACACGGTTGTCTTCGACTCTCGCTCGCGTCAAACAGCTGGAGCGTTTCGCTTTCGCTTCTGGCGCAACGATGTGACAGCGCCCACCATCCGTGTGCTCGGGCGAAGGACGAGCAACGGTCGGATCGGGGCACGAGTGCGCGACCGCGGAAGTGGCGTCGACCCCGTCTCGCTCTCTTTCAGCGTCGATGGGAGCGCCTGGCTTCCAGCCCAGTGGCACAGGCCAACGAAACGGATGCTGGTCGACCTCGGCGGGCTCAAACCAGGCCTCTACTCGGTGCGATTTCGCGCAGCGGATCGTCAGGAGACGAAGAACTGGGAGTACTCCGGAGCAGTGTTGCCGAACACGCGGATAGTGATGCGGCAGATACGGGTCGCTCGCGATCCCTAGAATGGGACGGTGAGCATTGTCGCGTTGGTCCTGCTCGTTGTGGCCGTGGCACTCGTTGCCGCCGCTGAATGGCCGCGCCTGCGGGAGCGCCTCGGTTTCGAAGATCGCCAAGCACGCAAGCGCGCCAAGCGTAAATCGCAGCTTCGCGTGATCAACGGTCTTCGGGAGCAACAGAGTGCCAAGGCCGAGAAGCCTGACGATTTTGCAGCAAGCGTGGAACGCGACCTCGAGAGCCTCCCTGTGATCGACCCGCGCGACGACCGCGGGCGATAGACGAGGACCGATGGCGACCATCGACCGTGCCGCGAGCATCGCCCGTGTGGCGGCCGACATCAACGAACTTACCGGGCCGGCCTACACCCTCACGTCCGACGCAATTCGTCGCTACGCCTACACAGACGTCTATGCGAGCACGCTCGACTACTTCGAGACTCAGTTCACTGACCTCGGGTTCGACGTGAGCTTCGATCCGGTGGGCACGCTCGTGGCTCGCAACCGTCCGAGCGGCGAACCCGTGTTTGGAGTTGGCTCGCACTGCGACTCGAACCGCAACGGCGGCCCCTACGACGGAACCCTGGGTGTTGTGGTGGCACTCGAAGTCTGCCGCCTCAACGCTGAGCACGGCGCAGATCTCCCGCTGCAGGTGATCTCGTTCCTGGAGGAAGAGGGTTCGGGTTTCGGTCAGATGCTGCTCGGAAGCCGCATCATGGTGCAGAGCGTCGATGAGGCCGACTTGAGGGAGAATTTTCGATCGCTCGACGACGGCCGCTCGTTCTGGGAACACGCGGAGGATGCCGGCTACGACCCATCGCGCTGGCGCGAGTCGGTCAACGTTCTCGACAATCACCTGGGTTGGATCGAGACACACATCGAACAGGCCCGTGTTCTTCAGGACACGGGCAACCGTCTTGGAATCGTCAACGCTATCGCCGGCTACATTCATGGCGACATCACCGTGATCGGCCGCGCAGACCACGCTGGTGCCACTCCGATGGACTTCCGTCACGATGCCGCGGTCGTTGCCGCGATGTGCATCACCGAGCTCGAGCGGGTTGCCAAGGAGGCAGGCAACCGCACCGTGGGCACCGTCGGGGAACTTTCTGTGTCGCCTGGCCTGATCAACGTTGTTCCAGGAGAGGCTCGGCTCTCACTCGACGTGCGCGGCCCAGATGACGCATCGGTCAAGGATGTTGTGGCAAGCATCAAGAGCTACGCCCACGAGGTGGCCGAGGCACGGGGGCTCGAAGCGAACTACGCGATGCGCCAGACCTTGCCGGCGACCGCAATGGATGCATCAATCGTCTCCGAACTCGAAACCGCAGCCGCTGGCTCCGTTGAGCCGTATCGCTCGATGCTGTCTGGCGCCGCGCACGACACGATGTGTGTCGCCTCACGCGTACCGAGCGCGATGGTGTTTGTCCCATGTCGCGACGGCATCAGTCACGCCCCGGACGAGGAAGCCGACCCCGCAGACGGGGCCCTCGCCTCAGAGGTGATCTTCGAGGCGATTCAGCGGCTCGTCTGAGGGACGCGTGCGCGCCCACCTGAAACGCGCGTGGGCGTCTACGCGTGTCGGACCTACAGCCTGCCGCCGATATCGACGACTAAGGTGACGGGTAAGCGAAAACTGAGGTAGAGGAACTCGATGGGCAACGAACGACCCAGAGCACTTGTAACAGGTTTGACCGGCCAGGACGGTGCGTATCTTGCACAGTTTCTCCTCGAGAAGGACTACGAGGTCCATGGCCTGGTACGCCGCAGCTCGACGCCGCATTTTGAGCGCCTCGAGCGGCTCGGCATCCTTGACGACATCAACATCATCCAGGGAGATCTCGGCGACCAGCTCTCGCTGATTGATGCGGTACAGGAGGCGAGGCCGAGCGAGCTCTACAATCTCGCCGCCCAGAGCTTCGTACCGGAGTCCTGGAAGACGGCAACACAGACAGGAGAGTTCACGGCCCTGGGAGTCACGCGGTGTCTGGAAGCAGTTCGCACCGTTGACCCTTCGATTCGCTTCTACCAAGCCTCATCGAGCGAGATGTTCGGCAAGGTCTCCGAGGTTCCACAGCGCGAGACGACGCCGTTCTACCCGCGCAGCCCCTATGGCGTCGCGAAGGTCTACGGACACTGGATCACGGTCAACTACCGCGAAAGCTACGACCTCTTCGCGTGTAGCGGCATTCTCTTCAATCACGAATCGCCGTTGCGCGGCCTCGAGTTCCTGCCACGCAAGGTCACGAACGGCGTGGCCCGCATCATGCTGGGGCTCCAGGATGAGCTTCGCCTCGGCAACCTCGAGTCGAAGCGCGACTGGGGCTTCGCTGGCGACTACGTCGAAGCAATGTGGCTCATGCTCCAGCAGGACACGCCCGAGGACTACGTCGTCGCGATGAACGTCACGCACACGGTCCGCGAGCTCGTCGAGGTGGCCTTCAAACACGCTGGCATCGACGACTGGGAACGGCACGTGGTCATCGACCCAGACCTCTATCGGCCGGCTGAGGTCGACCTGCTGATAGGCGATTCGACGAAGGCTCGCGAGGAGCTTGGCTGGAAGCCGACGACAAGCTTCGAGGAGCTCATCACGACGATGGTCGATGCTGACGTCGAGTGGGAACGCATGCTCAACGCGCGAGTCGCGACAAGCTAGACCGCTCCACTGTCGCGCACCTGGCCCGAGCGCCCAGCTTGAGACATTGCGCTAGGCGTCGGGCGTCGGCCTCGCGTCGACCTCAGGCGTGTCAGAGCCTGTCGGGACACCAGCCTCCTCGTGGGGCGGATTTGCCATGGCTCGCCTGGTCGCCGAGCGTTTCCGCCACCAACGTGTCACCTCGATAGCACCGGCAACGCCAAAGGCGATACCCAGAGCGGCGAGGATGCCCCGGGTCGGGTTGTCTTCGAATGCCTTGCCACCGAAAAAGCCGATCAGACTGGCGTAGAGCGCCCAGATCACACCGGCGAGGATGTCCCAGCTCGTGAACCGCAGAAGCCGCATCTTGAGCACGCCAGAGGCAAATGTCGTCGCGGTACGACCTCCAGGTATGAAGCGCGCGATAACGATCAGGTAGCCGCCACGCAGTTCGAGTAATCTCTCCGCCCGCTCGAGGTGTTTTCGCCGTTTGCCCGTGAAGAGTCGACCGGTGATTCGGTCGCCGAAAACCCGCCCAAGGGTGTACGAGATGTGGTCACCCAGCACCGCCCCGATAGCCGCCGCTGGAATGAGCAGAGAGAGCTTGAGATCACCGTTGGCCGCGAGGACTCCACCGGCAATGACCATGGTTTCGGCAGGCACGATCGGGAAGAAGGCATCCACCGCAGCGACGCACAGGATCGCCGCGTATGTCCAGGGGGAACTGGATACGAGATCGGTCAGTGATTCGAACATTCCCAGCAAGTATCGGCTCTGGAGCCTGACGGCGGAACCTGTGCCGTGCGAGCTGGCGGGCCGTCGCTACGCTGAGACCGTGGACGATGATGCACCCGACACTCAGGAGTTCGAAGAATGGGTGCGCGAGGCTATCGACTCGCTACCGCCCGAGCTTGCAGATGCGGTATCGAACGTCGAGATTCTCATTGAGGACTCCGATCCGTCGCATCCGGAGCGGCTGGGCCTGTACCAGGGCATCCCCTTGACGGGACGATCGCGAGGCTACGTGTGGGCACTGCCCGATCGAATCACGATCTACCGGGGATCGCTGGAGCGGGTGTACGGCCGCAACCGCGAGCGGTTGAAGGAGCGCGCACAACACGTCGTGCGACACGAGTTTGCGCATCACTTCGGCATCTCCGACGCGCGACTGCACGAACTCGAGCGCTACTAGACACTCCCGGACAGCAAGGCGGGGCCGCACATGGCGGCCCCGCGATTGAGCGATTGTTCGTCGACGCTAGACGACGTCGCCCGCTGTCTCGCCTTCCGGCTCCTCACTGGAACCGTCGGTCTTCTCCTCGGGCTTTTCTTCGTCGTCTTCCGCCTTCTCGCCGTCGACGATCGGGTACTTGGCCTTGACATGCTTGGCGTAGAGATCGGGAGTCTCGTTCTCGTCCCTGATCTCGGATCGACACGCCCGTCCCATGACCTTGACGAGCATCCCCGGCTTGAGATCTGCGAGCGT
>JAUXJK010000368.1 GCA_030624785.1 Actinomycetes bacterium | reverse complement strand
TGCAAGAGCTCGGCGACCTCGCCGGCATCGAGGAGACGATCGCGGGTCATTTCGGCCCCGGGCGCCCGGCGCTCTTGAGACTCCTATACGTGCGACACGCGTGGCGACGCCCCCCCGGCGGCGCCAGCTCGTGTCGGCGGGGGTCTCTCCCGGTTGTCGGACACCGGCGCGCTGTCGTTTTTCTGTCGCAGGTTGTCGCGACAAAGTTGGCGACAATGGTGTCTTTATAAGACGCTCTGTCGCCTGTCGTTATCTTGAAGTCAAACTGTCGCTTTTCTGTCGCGGCCTGTCGCAGGCGGTTCATTGCGCTGGCTCCTCGAGGGGGGTGCCGAGATGCTCCTCGAACTCGCGCCGGTAGCGCTGAACCGTTCGCTGTGTCACCCCGGTCGCGTCGATCAGCTCCTCGTCGGTCACAGCCGGGTCACTCTCCAGCATGGCGAGGGCGACGTCCTTCTTTTTCGGCTCCCCGTCACTGGGGTCGATCCGGTAGCCGTGCTCGCGGTCGAACAGCAGGCCGACGGTCGTGCCGATCGGGAGATCACCGTCACGATCCTTCAAGAAATGCAACCGCGCATACCCATCGCTCTTGCGCTGGAGGCCGAGCACGACCTCCGCGCCACGCAAATACGCGGTCGAGCCGAACAGGTCGTGGATCGTGAACGCCGTCGACCCGACCATCGGCTTCCTGCAATGCGTCGGCAACAGGAGCGCGAACTGGTGGCGTTCCCGCCACGCGTCGAGGGTGCGCATCAGGTCGGTCGCGGCCCGTTCCTCGTTCGAGTCGCCAGCGTGGAGCTTGTAGAGCGGGTCGAGCGCGACGATCCCGTAGTTGCCGTGTTCGAGCAGCTCTGAGACGGCGTCGACGTGGCGGGGGTTCTGGTCGAGCGCCAGGCCGTCGGGGACGCGCACGAAGTCGAGCAGGTCGCTGTCGGCGAGCCGTGCCTCACGGAGCCTGCGCTTGATTGAGCGCAGCCCCTGCTCGGCGTCAATAAAGAGGGCGCGAGGGGTGCCCGTCCCCTGCCAGTCCAGGAACGGCTCGCCGGTGAGTACCGCCCGGATGATCTGCAAACACTTCGTCGACTTGCCTTCGCCCGTGTGCGCTCCGAGCACGACCCGCTGGCTCCGCACCACGAGGGGGCCCAGCAGCTGGTCAGTCGCGGGCGGGTCGGGCAGCTCGCAGAGCTCGCGTGCGGTGAGCACCTCGAGCCGGAGCGGCTCGCCCGGCTCATGGCCGAGCTCCTCACCCGCCTCGTACCGGTCGCCGACGTCGCGCGCGAGGTGTTCGAGCTCTGCGACGTCGAGTGGTGGCCGGCAACGCTGCTCGTTGACGGCGCTGATCGCCGCGAGGATCTCCGGCTCGATCAGGCCTTTGTGGCGAAGCGAGGCCGCGAGCTTGAAGAGCGTGTCGCGGCGCGAGCCTTCGCCGATGACGAGCTCGGACGTGTGCGCTGCTGTGGTGGTGCTGGTCGCGGTGAAGTGGCGCCTCAGCGGCTCCGGTAGCGGCGGCGGCGCGACGTCCCATGGCGCGGTCTCCCAGATGTAGGTGGCACCGTTCTCGTGGACTGACGGCGGCGCGACGACGTAGGAGGCGCCCGCTCTCAAGTCGAGGCCCGTGGCGTCGCCTTTCCCAACACGAGGTGCCAGGTCACCGCGCGCGTCGGCGAAGTACAGGTGTCTACCTCTCCCGGTTCGCGCGGTCGGTGTGTCCGGGAGGCTGGTTCCGTTGAGAACACGCTGGAGCTCCCGCTCGCCCTCGTCGCCGTCTATGTCAACGATCGCGAGCTGAGACTTACCGGCGACTATCGCGACGTTCCGGTCGGCGGCCCAGACGCTCCATTTCCCGGCCACGGTGTCGGCGGCTTCGACCGTTGCCCTGTCCCAGCCTTTGCCAGCCTTCTTGCCACGGCACGGAACAATCGCCCAGCGAAGCGCCGCGTATGCCAAGACATGCTGCCTTACAGCGTCAGCACGGGCGGCAGCGTCGCCGCCACCGCCCGTGCTGTTCTTCGCGTCAGAAGGGAATTTCGTCATCCCCTGGCCCTGGCCCGCTCGGCTCGTCTTTCGGCCGGTCGGGGGGGTCGTCCGCCGCGTGCTTGTCGTCGAGTCCGAAAATGTCGGCGGCCGTGTGCTTCGCGCCGTGCTCGAACTCCAACGTGTAGGGCCAGTACGGATCGCCCCCTGGGTCCTTTGGCTCCTTCAACTCCGTACCGCGTTCGATTGAGATGAGCTCCCCGGGCTCGAAGTCGCGGCTTTCCCGCTTCGAGAGCTCTTCGCGGATTTGGTTGCGAAGAGCGCTGTGAAGGGCCCAGATGGAGCGGGGCTCACCCTTGCTCTCAAGGACCAGGATCGGCACGGGTTCTCTGCCGCCCTTTCGCTGAACGATCCCTTCGTCGGTGTGCAGGTAGTTCCCGCTGATCTTGTGGCCCTCGTCTTCACCGAAGATGAAGGAGTTGGGATAGTCGGTATTGTCTGACATGTACGTTGCTCCTTTCTCGCGAGCCGCCTCTACGGCTCAGTGATTAGGGGGACTGTCCTTTCTGCCCGCCGCGCCTGGGCCTCGAAG
>JAUXJK010000359.1 GCA_030624785.1 Actinomycetes bacterium | reverse complement strand
GGTCGAAGGCAACGACGTTCACATCTACCACCTCTGGGGCGGAGAGCCCCGAGTCGAGTCATTCGATACGGTCGTCCTTTCGCAGATGCGCGATCCGATCGAGGGGCTCTCCCACCAACTCAAGGACGACCATCCCGACGTTCGGCGCGTCGGCGATGCGCTCACGCCGCGGCCCCTCGTCGCGGTGATCCATGAGGGCGAGGTGGTCGCGCGCGATGTGTAGGCGCGCTCGTCACCTAGATCCACGATCACATTCGCCGAATAGGCCAGCTCGGATGCCGAAACGGGCCCGCCCGTGCGATGGCGGCCCTGACGACGGAAGGTATGGATTGCGATGAGCGCACCCAAGGAACACTGGCGTCGAGACAAGCATTCGTTCTTTAACTTTCTTGCACTTGATCGAGGCGAGGTAAAGGACGTTCCCGAGCCGCTACACGGTCTTGAAGGTGCAGTTGTTTCAGCCGATCCGAACTCCGGTGCGATGACGCTCGTCATGGAGGTTCCGCCGGGATGGAAGACGTCATTCGACGGCGTCAACGCGTCCCTCGAGTTCTTCAACCTGCGTGGAGATGTAGCGATCGAAGGCGATCGCGTGGGCGCGAGTGGTTACGCACAGGTCGCGCAACGCTGCGGGGGGGCTGAGCTCGACTCGGAGGGCGGCGCATTGTCGCTGGTGTTCTGGAATCCGAACGCGCCCTCGTACCCACCGCCGTATACGAAGAATCGCGCCATGCGCTTCTGGGAGGAAGACTGGCACGCGTCCCTGCCCGACTCGCACGGGATCATGCACAAATCGTTACGACTACCTGACCCGACAGGCCAGGGCTATGACGGTGGTCCGGCCGGCCACGTCCGGCTCGTGTTCATCTCTCCCGGCATTGACGCTCCCTACGAGCACGTGCATCACGAGTGCTTCGAGGAGATCATTCTCCTTCAGGGTGACGTTCTACTGGCTGATGAGGGCGTGATGGGTATCGGCAGCACAACGACCCATCCCCAGGAGTGGTGGCACGGCCCATTTGCTACCAGGTCGGGGTGCATCGTCCTCGTGCACACGGACGCGCCCATGGGCTACCCCTGGCCTCCCCGCGAGAAGGAGTATCCGTTCGCGAAGAAGGTCTGTGAGACCTATCTCGACGAGGCTCCGTGGGACGTTCCGACAGTACACACGCCCTGGGCTGACTCGGACTGGGCTCACCTGCAGGACAATCCGGAGTTCCAGAAGTGGGCCGCGCAGGCGGACGAGTTCGGCGACAAGGTCGGACGCGACACGATCAGCTCATTCCGCGCAGCACTCAGGCACGAGGGCAACTGGGAGTGGGAGAAGGATCGAAACTGATGCACGACCATCGAGGGAGACGACTGGCGTGAGCAACATCATCGACATCACCGTCAATCCATGGACACCACTGGAGGTCTCAGAAGACCAGGTCGGTGTTGACGATGACTTCTACGACAAGATCCGAGTCCCGCCGGCGGGGCGCGTGGGCCTTTCGTGGGAGGCTTACATCGAGAAGATGGACAGGGCGGGCATTCAACGCTCCCTCGTGTGCGCCACGCGTGCGGGCGATCCTCGCATGCGCTACTCGTTCGCGATTCCCTACGAGCGGGTCGCCGAGTACTGCGCACAGCATCCCGATCGCCTCTCGGGGCTCGCGGGCATCGATCCAACGCGCGGGATGGAAGGGCTACGCGAGTTCGAGCGAGGTATCACCGAGTACGGGTTCGTCGGAGGTCACCTCTACCCGCACTGGTTCGGCCTCGCTCCCGATGACCGGCGGTTCTATCCCTTCTACGCGAAGGCATGTGAGCTCGACGTGCCGATCATGATGCAGGTTGGTCACTGCCTCGACTATCAACGTGACAAGATCTTCCACAGCGTCGGCAAACCGCTCACTCTCGAGAACATTGCTATCGACCTGCCAGAGGTGAAGTTGATTGGCATTCATCTCGGCTGGCCCTGGGCGGAAGAGATGATCGCCGTTGCCTACAAGCACGCGAACGTCTACATGGCAGGCGACGCCTACGCGCCGAAACACTGGCCGAAGGAGTACGTGCACTTCATCAACACCTGGGGGCAGGACAAGTGCATGTTCGGCACCGACTGGCCGGTTATCGACCCAGAGCGGGCGGTGGATGAGGTCGACGCTCTCGATCTTCGCCCCGAGGCGAAGGAGAAGTTCGTGCGCACGAATGCGCTGAAGCTCTTCAAGCTGCCGGAGTCGACATAAGTCGGCTCGGGCGCTCTGGAGATAGCGAGCTGAGGTGGAGGTAGTGGGCGCGTGAGCGATCGTCCGTTTTCATACCGCTCCGTGCTGATAGCCGACGGGATCCGCGCGTCAGCGCAGCGTGTGCCAACGAAGATCGCACTCTCGCTTGGTGAAGATCGACTGACGTATGCACAACTTGTCGAGCGCATCAACCGGGTTACGAACCTTGCACGTGATGGTCTCGGATTGTCGAGCGGCGATCGAACGGCGCTGATGGCTCCGAACTGCCTTGAGTTCGTCGAGATCGTCTGCGGCCTGGCCACGGCCGGCACACCGGCAGCGATGATCAATCCGCGGCTTACTCCCGGCGAGGTTGCCTACATTGCCAACGACTCCGGTGCACGGGTGCTTTTCGTGCACGAATCACTTGCGGGTGTTGTTGAGGAGGCGGAGCTCGAGACCGTAGAGCGCGTTGTCGTAATCGGCG
>JAUXJK010000218.1 GCA_030624785.1 Actinomycetes bacterium | reverse complement strand
TGGGCGGCCTCGTCCCGTGGGCTCGGCGTCGCGTCGCCAGCTAGACGCCGGTCAGCGAGCCGACTAGTCCCAGCCGAGTTTGCGCTCGAGAAGCGCTTCGAGCCGCTCGTTCGGCGCTGCGACGTAGCGTCGCAGTTGCTCGCGGGTGTCGGGCGCGAGGTCGGCGTAGGGCCGCTGATTGAAGGCCCCGTACTCGCTGAGCTCGTGACGCTCTAGGTCGAGGAAGTCGAGGGCGTCGCGATATGCCGCCTTCGGATCAAGGAAGAAGTCCTCGCTCTTCAGTACGAGGATCTGCGATCTCGGGAACTGCTCGTACCAGCGCTCGAGCTGCTCCGCGTAGAGCCCGCGTTCGAGATAGGTGTGGTGACGGTGGGCGAAGCTCTCGTAGCGCCGATCGGAGTGCATGCGGTCCGCTTCGCCAGCCAGGCGTTCAGGTTCCGCGGAGATCGCCTCTTCAAACGAGAGCATCTCCCGTCCGTGCCGACAGGCCAGCTGGTGTTGTGAGTAGGCGCGCTCGATCGGGTTTCGTAGGAGCGCGATCAACTTGACATCGGGAAGCGACTGCCGCACACGGGCTGCGACGGCGGGATGAAACAGGTAGTACGGGCTTGCCTCGCCGCTCACGGCGCCATGCCCAATGCCGGGTAGGTTCAGGGGAAAATGTCGCCGATACCAGCTGAGGCCGCGCTCGAAGTTCAGATCGAAGTAGTGGATCTCCTTGTGCGTCGGGGCGCTCACTGACGGGTGGCGAACCAGGTAGGAGTAGAGCGACGTCGTGCCCGCTCGTGCGGCGCCGATGATCAGAAATTGGGGTAGCAGGCGAAGACTGCTCGTGCTCTGTCGGTAGAGACGTCGGGCGCGGGTGGTCGCACGCGACCCAACGCCGGCCGACTGGGCGGCGTGGAGTGAACGCCTATCGGGGGTGACTTCGGGTGTGCTCATCGGCTACGGAAGCATCTCACTCGGCGCGTCAGGGTTCTCGGATCCGGGTCGTCGAGCCTTACGTGGTCTCGCACGCATGGTGCCAACGAGCTTCTTGATCTTGCTCCGGTCTGCTGGCGTCAGGACTCCGACGAGGATCAGCCCAACGGGGAACGCTACTGTCAGAAGGGCACGCAGCGAAACACCGAGCGCGCCGGACTCAGGTATCGCCCAGACCGAAAGCGCGACGAATGCGCACGCGACAGCCACTGTCCGCGCTACTCGATTCCAGTTGTACGCAACCGGAAAGCCGGCCTGAGCGTTGAACCAGGCGAGGAGCACCAAAGCCGAGTAGCCGGCGATCGTCGAGACGCCTGCACCGACGATTCCCCAGGCGGGAATCAGTACGAAGTTGAGTCCGATGTTCACGCCCATGGCGACCGCAGCCACCACCGGCGTGAACTGTGTGCGCCCCGAGCGGTTGACGCCAATTCGAATGATCATGTACGCCCCATAGAGGATGCCTCCGCCAACGAGGAGAGGCACGACGGATGCCGAGTCCCACCAGCGCGCGGGGAACGCGAGCCGCACGTACGGCGGCGTGAACGCGCTGATCGCGACGAGACCCCAACACATGACGATCGACCAGTAGGAGAACGCTGCGCGGTAGGTACTGCGCGCCTCGCCATCGTCCAGGATTGAATGAGCGAAGGGCGCCCACGCTGTCTGGAAGGCGCCTACCAAGAGCATGATGCCGAGGGCGATCTTCGATGCCGCTGAGAACGAGCCCAGTGCCTCGGCCGACGCGAGGTGCTGAATCTGAAATCGGTCGGCGAGGTTGAGGCCCCACAACATGAGCCCGGCCGGCACAAGGGGCATCGCGTAGTGGAGCATCCGCCGGATGACGGCCCGGTCGAAATGCCTGAAGCCGACCGTGCTTCGCCTTGCGTACAGCATCAGTCCGTAGACGATGTAGGTGCCCGCGAAGTTGCCCAGGATGATGCCCGTCGCGCCCAGGTCCAGCGGTACAACGAGGATGATCGACATCGTCACCGTGATCGCGACGTTCGTCAGCGAGTAGACGATGAACGCAGCAGGCCGTTGCTCGACTCGATAGATCGCCGTCAACAGGTCGTAGTTGATTGTCACCCACAGGCCAAAGGCCCCGATTAGAACAAGCGTCTTGTCGACATCGATCAGGCGCGCGATCGGATCGGCCAGGAGCAGTCCGGCTGCGAGACCGATGGTCGACGTAACCAGGACGCCGGTGAACGAGGTCTGCATGGCCTTCTGCCGTGCAGCGGCGGTGCGGTCGACGAACGAGAATCGGAACATCGCGTTGATCAGACCGAGCTTGAGCAGGATCGCGAGGGCCGCGATGCCTGCCATGACAAGCTCGACCTCGCCGAAATCCGCTCTGCTGACTCTGTGCGTGTAGAGCGGGAGGAGGAAGATGCCGACGAGCTTGGCTGCGAGCCCCCCGAGGCCATACACCATTGAATGGTTCGCGAGCTGGCGTAGGCGAGCGCCTACGGGGACCTCGGGCTCTGATTCGCTGGTTTGATCCTTCGGACGGCTCATGGGCGCGAGTCGATTCTCGCAGCTGCGTCCGCATGTCAAGTCATCGATCGCGACTCGCGGCATGGCGGCGCGATCCACGAGGAGTCGGGGTGGGCGGGACCCGACTAAGATCGCGGCTCAGAGTTGCGCGCGACCTGCGCGCCGGACCGACCGAGGAGGCCTGAGACTCATGATCGTTCGAGACACCGGCGACGCCTGGCAGATCGTTCTCCAACCGGATCACGCAGATCTTTGCGAGCAGTTCTGTCGTGACTGGGGCAGCGACGAGCTGACCGCTCCGGCGCCTCTTGAGCCCCTGGCCATCTCGTCTCGTCGGCACGACGACGGTTGGGCCGTCTGGGAGCGCTCGCCCAGCCTTGAAGCCGAAACCGGCAAGCCGCGGAGTTTTCTCGACGTCCAGGTGCCCCTACATCTCGAGTTCTATCGATCCTGCATCGCGGCCGTAACCGAGGAAGACCCGTACGCGGGTCTCCTTGTTTCGATGCACGGTGCCGGTATCTATCGCGGTCGTTACGACTCGCAGCCCGCGCTCAAGCTAACCCACGCGGACGACGTTCGCGTGCTCGTGGATGCATTCGTGGCCGAACAGGAAAGCGGTTTTCCCGATCGCATCTCCGGGCTCGCGCTGGCGGAGGAAGAGCGCTGGATCAACTACCGCTTCTTGCAGGTATTCGATCGGCTCTCACTGTACTTCTGTATGAAAGACCTCGATCGAGGCGAAGGCGATGTACTCGAGCCCGTCCCGAGCGACTATGCGGGAAGCGAAACGGCGATCGAGATCGAACCGCTTGGGCCGTGGTCAGTGAGCATGAAGCCGTATCCGTTTACTGGATCTCAGGCCACGTTCCCGCTCGATCGGCGGCTCATCGACAAGCGCGAGTGGCCCAGCAATCTTGCGTTTCGGGAGGAGTTCTTCAACACGCCTGTCGAGACCACGACCATCACGGTTGTTCCTGGCTAGGCGGCTGCTTCTTGAGCGATACGGTCGAACATCCACAGACAAGCTTCCAGTCCATCGTCGACGCGCTTCTTGTCGAGCTGGTGGTGAGTCGCGTCACGTTGCGTCTCGACATTCCCGGGCGAAATTTTCCCGCAGTGGCGGAAGCTGTAGCGGTGGATGTCGATCCGATAATTCAGGATGAGTCGCTCGACCAACGCAACGCCCCGACAGCCCAGTGGATCATTGCTCGCAAGGAGATTCTGGTTCAACCCAACTGTGAGACCGCCGAGCCTCGTCCGCCCGCAGCCCTGATCGAGGTCTACGGCGTTCGGGCACAGATGCTCGCTCCGGTGATGGGTGAGGACGCTGTGATTGGCTGGGTGTCAGTACACGAGACCCGTGGTCAGAGGAACTGGACAGCCCACGAGGTCGACGCAATTCGCAAAGCGGCACTGGCGGTAGAGGCACTATGCGCCTCAGAGGCGGCTCACCTGTAGGGCGGCCTTTGGAGTAGCTCGCGGAACCGTGCGATAATCGAGCCGGTCGCGTCAGATCGCGGCCTGCAGCGGACGACAACTCAGGAGGAGCACATGGAAGGCAGCATGATCGAGGTCAACGGTGTGAAGCTCTGGCATCGCATCACGGGCGAAGGCGAACCTGTCGTTCAGCTTCACGGCGCAGGTTTTGGTCACTACAACCTCGACCCCGCCACCCCGATCATCTCTGAGCACTTCCGGGTGGTCGACTACGACCAGCGGGGCTATGGCGTCTCCGACAAGCCCCACCAGGACTACAACATGGAGGTCTGGGCAGACGATGTCATCGGGCTGATGGACGTCCTCGGTATCGGTGAGGCACATATCCACGGCACGTCGATGGGCGGGATGATTGCCCTCGTCACCGCGGGCAAGTACGCGGACCGTGTGATCTCGGTAACCATCAACTGCGCGGCGGCCAAGCTCGGGCTCGCGGGCCAGCTGATCTTCAAGAACTGGATCGATCTCTCGCGGATGGATCCCGACGGTCCCGGCAGCAGGGTGCTCGCCGAGCTGATCGCGTGGCAGGCCGTGAATATCAACTTTCTCGAGGAAAACCCTGACATCGTCGACCACATTCAGCAGATCCTGCGAGATTCCAACGATCTCGAGGTCTACTGCGCAGCGTGCCAGGCA
>JAUXJK010000149.1 GCA_030624785.1 Actinomycetes bacterium | reverse complement strand
GTCGGTCGGTGAGGACTCGACCAGATAGAAATTTCCTTCAGCGTCGCCGCAGAGGCCGTGGGGCATGTAGGGAACTGGCCGACAGCGGCCAACGAGCGAGCCTGCCGCCGTGTACGAGCTCAGGCGTGGCACCTGGTCGGTGACATGGATGATGTCGAGCGCGTCGATGTGGATGTCCATCGGATGGAAGAAGTCATTCCATTCCTCAATGAACATGCCATCAGCCGAGAAAACCTGGACACGGTCGTTGTCGCGGTCAGTCACGAAGACCCTGCCACTGCCATCGATCGCCACGGCGTGGGGTGTCATGAACTCACCGGGTCGCCTACCCGGGCTTCCCCAGGTAGTGAGTAGCTCACCCTCGGACGAAAAGGTATGAACGGCGGCGTTCGCATAGCCATCGCTGACGTAGATGACGCCGTTCGAAGTCGTCGCGACACCGGTCGGATGATTGAACGGGGCCTGCAACGATGGCCGGTGACGGTCACCGAGGGTCAGCTGCCGCTCGCCGGAGGTGTCGAACACATGCACCTGGTGCGCGTCGCGATCGACCACGAACACGCGGTCGTCGCAGGAAAGATGGATTCCGTGTGCGTCAGCGATCAGCCCCGATCCCCAGCCCCCTGCATACGCGCCGTCCGGCTCGAAAACGACGACGGGCGGATCTGTGCGCTGCGCGACGTAGACACGGCCGCTTGAATCGACAGCGACCGTACTCAGGTAGGCGAGGTCTTGACCCCGGGGCAACTCGCCCCAGGGTCTCTCAACTGCGTAGCGGCGATCCCCGATCGCGACCACGAAGTCTGTGCTCACGTTGACGTCGGCCTTGGGGCAGGTGCCGTGGATAGGCGAGCGCGTCGCGTGGCGCACAGGGATGCGACGCGTCTCACAAGCGCCCACTCGTGCGGCGGCCGAGCGCCTGAGGCTGCATGGCGCCACAGTATCGACTCAGAGTCGGAGGCGCCCGGCGCGCCGCAGCACCGGGTGCAGCATCGCGAGCTACCCTGGAGCAATGGACGCGATGTCGATCGATCAGCTCCGGCTCGCTCCCAAAGTGCTCTTGCACGACCACCTCGACGGAGGTCTACGTCCCGCCACGGTGGTCGAACTGGCGGAAACAGCGGGTCATGATCTGCCGACGACAGATCCCGAGGAGCTCGCTGAATGGTTTCACCGGGGTGCAGATCGTCGCGACCTCGTGCTCTACCTGGAACCGTTCGCGCACACGGTCGCCGTGCTCCAGAGCGCTGAGGCGCTTCAGCGAGTAGCCAGGGAGTGCGTAGAAGATCTCGCGGGCGACGGCGTCGTCTATGCGGAGGTTCGCTTCGCACCCGAGCTTCACCTCGAAGGCGAGCTGACGCTCGACCAGGTTGTCGAGGCCGTACTGGAGGGATTTCGTGATGCCACGGGATCGGCGCGCACACCTGCGGGAGATCCAATCACGGTTGGGCTCCTGTGTACAGCGATGCGCACGGCGGCGCGCGGTGATGAGATCGCGGAACTCGCGATCCGCCATCGCGACGGCGGTGTCGTTGGATTCGATATCGCGGGCGCCGAAGCAGGCTTCCCACCCACGCGCCATCTGTCAGCGTTTGAGCTCGTCCACCGCGAGAATGGACACGTCACGATCCATGCTGGCGAGGGCTTTGGGCTCCCATCAATCTGGGAGGCACTGCAACTGTGTGGTGCTGCACGACTCGGCCACGGAGTACGCATCGTGGACGACATCACCAAACAAGCCGACGGCACGTATGAGCTCGGAAGGCTCGCGTCGTTCGTGCGTGACCGCCGCGTACCTCTTGAAATGTGCCCTACCTCGAACGTTCACGTCGGCGCGGCACCAAGCCTGGAAGAGCACCCGATTGGCCTTATGCGCAAGCTGCGTTTCCGCGTGACGGTCAACACCGACAATCGCCTCATGTCCGACACCTGCATGAGCAAGGAGTTCGCCGTGCTCGGTGAGACATTCGGTTTTGAACTCGATGACGTGGAGTGGCTGACGATCAATGCGATGAAGTCGGCGTTCTGGCCCTTCGACGACCGTCTGCGCATCATCAACACGATCATCAAGCCCGGTTTCGCAAGGCTGCGCGAGGATCTCGACCTACCAAGACGAGGCGGCGACACGCTCCTCTCCCCACGATAGAGCCCGAATAGTGTGGTAATCGCTAGCCACATGGCACAACGATCGGAGCGGGCATGAACGCCGAGGCGACACCAGATTTCGAATCCATCAAGACGCGCCAGCAGGCCACGTGGGCGACCGGCAACTTCGCGGTGACGGCTACCCAGATTCAGTTCGTCAGCGACGTCCTCGCCGAGACCGTCGACATTCGAGCTGGAAGTCGGGTTCTCGATGTCGCGTGCGGCAGCGGCAACGCCACGATTGCGGCGGCACGTCGTGGCGCCGAGGTGAGCGGCATCGACTACGTTCCGGCGTTGCTTGAGCAGGCACGCATTCGAACGGCGGCGGAGGGCCTGGAGGCCACCTACATTGAGGCTGACGCTGAGAATTTGCCGTTTGCCGACGCGTCGTTCGACACCGTGCTCTCCGTGTTCGGCGCAATGTTCGCGCCCAATCAGGAGCGTGCGGCCTCCGAGCTCGCGCGCGTAGCGACGCCCGGCGGAAACATTGCGCTCGCAACATGGACACCCGACAGTTTCGTTGGCGACATGTTCAGACTGCTCGGTTCATACGTGCCGCCACCGCCCGGCCTTCGCCCACCTCTCGAATGGAGCTCCGAAGAGAGACTTGGCGAGCTCTTCGGCACGACCGCATCCGGGTTCGAAACAACCCCACGGATAGTCACCTTTCGTGGACTCTCAGCTGAGCAATTTGTAGAGGCGAACAAGACGTACTTTGGGCCGCTGGCCAAGACGTTTGAGGTACTCGACGACGAGAAGGGCGCCGAGTTGCACGACAAGCTTGTCAACCTGGTGACGAAGTACGACCGACTCGAGCGTGACGACGCGATCGCGGTGCCCGCCGCCTATGTCGAGACCGTGATTGCGCGCGCCTAGCGCAGCTGGGCACGACGAGCCGCTCAGCTTGGGCGGCTAGGCCGCACAACTTCAGTCAGGAATCTGGCGCGCTGACGGGCGCCACGGTGAGCGGCCCTTGGATCTCCCCAACCGAGTCGACCGAGTCGCTCTCCTCAAGCATCGCCACGGCCCTCTCGACCAGATCGCGGTAGTCCGCCCGCAGTCCTTTTCCGAGGTTGCGCATGCGTGACACCTGTTGTTCGATGCGCATGCGCTCGTCCTCGGCTTCGCGGAGAACATCGTCGGCGCGATTGCGGGCGTTGTCGACGATGCTCAGCTCGCTGCGGTGAGCATCCTCGAGCAGGGCATCAGCTTCTGTCTCCGCCTGCGCGACGATCTCGCGAGCCGTTCGATGAGCAGAAACAAGCGCCCGCTGCACGAGGGGCTGTTCCGATCGCAACTCGGCAACCTCTCGGCGTAGCGTTTCGAGCTCCACGCTCAGTTTGTCTCGCTGACGTCGAACACTTTCGTAGCTGTGCGTCGCACGATCGAACAGATCCTCGACGAGGTCACTGTCGTAGCCACGACGGGATCGCGGCGGCAGCGTCCAATCAGGCGCTGGAGGCGCGTTTGCGGCGCGATCTGCGCCGATATCGGTTCCTGCCATCGAGTTCTGTCCTCCGAAACTTGGGCGAACGGCCGCCATATCTTAAGGCGCACAACGACTCGTTTCAAGATGTGGCGGATGCAACCGAGGCGCAGGATGCGCCCGCGCCCCTTGACAAGTACGGCTCGCTTGGCCCACGGTGAGGTAGATGGCCAGTGAAAAGCACGTAAAAGACCCGCAAGACGAGCAGAAGCCAACGACATTCGGGAGTGCGTTCTCGCGACGCTCGAAACTGCGCCGTCGGTTCCGCGGCTACGACCGCTACGCCGTCGACTATCTGCTCAGCAC
The DNA here is from genome assembly GCA_030624785.1 of Actinomycetes bacterium. Classification (GTDB taxonomy): domain Bacteria; phylum Actinomycetota; class Thermoleophilia; order Gaiellales; family Gaiellaceae; genus JAUVPB01. The sequence continues at coordinate 1,750 of JAUXJK010000149.1, read as the reverse complement.
ACTCGACACCGAAGCGGCCACTATCAACGAGGAACTGATGCAGCTTCGCGTCGACCTCGAGGCTCTTCAAGCAGAACGTTCGGCGCAGGACGATCTCGAGTCGATCCTGCGCGACACGATCGTCTCTGCTGAACGAGCGGCACGTGAGCAGCGTGAACGCACTGAGCGAGAGTGCACGATCTTGCTCGCGGAGACACGGGCCGAATGTGCCGACATCCGCGAAGACGCCAACGCCCGCCACCGGCGCGTCGAACAAAGGATTCGCGAGCTAGAACGCGTCGAGAAGACAACGCGCGAGCGCTGTCGTAACAACCTGCGCGAAGGACTTGAGCTGTTCGCAGCAGACGAGTACGTCGATTTCCCGGAGGAGTCGGCCAGACCGCCTGAGGCGGTCAACGGTACGAGCGAGCCGGAGCCCAGCTTCTTCGACGCGCTTCGCGCCATGAGGCGGCGACGCCCACTAGCCAGACAGCGCCGACTCTAGACGTCTCAGATCGCTGGCCGATTGGTCAGGGCTCGCGAGATCAACGGGGAGGCCGGTGGCTCTAGCCCGTAGCTCTAGGTCGCATCGGGAGGACGATTCGAACGCTTCTGCTCGGAACGGATCCCACCGTCGATGAAAAGGCCCTTCGCGAGAAGCCAGATCTGAAGGCGCAGCTGCACCTCTTCTTCATCCGGCTCCTCGCCGCGTTCGAGCTCTCCTCGCACGATCGGCGTGGCCGCAGCAGCGTTGGCGCCCACGAGAAAAATACTCGATGACAGGTACACGAAAAACAGAAAGGCGATCACCGCCCCGAGTGATCCGTAGACAGCGTTGTAGTTACCGAAGTTGGACAGATAGATACCGAAGAGGTTCTGTGTCAGCGCGTACATGATGCCCACGAACGCTGCGCTCGGCAGAACGTCCAGCAACCGAGGGCGTTGAGCCGGGACGATCCGATAGAGCGTCGTGACGGCCGCGAACGCGAGGACGGCCGGAACCGTAATGCCGATCAGCCACGTCGCCAGCCCGCCAACGCCCGCTTCATTGAGGCCATCCTCAGCGAATGCCGAAACGAGGCGAGACGATAGTGCGAGGCCAATCGCCAGAAGGATCAGCAGTCCCACGCCGAGGAGCAGCGCGGCGTCGAGGAGCTTGCCTTGCACAAACGGACGCTTGCCTGTGGCCTCAAACGCTCGGTCGAGCCCGTAGCGAAGTGCGCCCATCATGCCGCTCGCGGCCCAGATCAGGCCGACCACGCCAAGCAATCCGAGGCTGCTCAGCCCACCGGTCGCGCCTTGCAGCAAACTCCTGAACGTCTCCTGGCCCTCCTCGTCGAGGGGGATGGCATCCACGATCGGATCGACGACGTCAGCCTGGACGCCAGCTGCGTTCACAACGATTCCGAACAGCCCACCGAGCACGATCACGAGCGGGAAGATCGAAAACAAGACACGAAACGCGATTGCACCGGCTATGTGAGGGCCACCGTCGGCGTATCGTTTGAGGGCGCGCGAGGAGATGCGCGCGATCAGCGTCAGGCGCGAGTAGCGCAACGGCGACTCTGAATCCGCGTCCATGAGTGGGTTGTACCTGTCCTGGAGGCCGTTGATGCGCCGGTTGACGTCCTGGGCACGGGCGTCAGCACCGCTCAGCGACAAGCTAGAGGCCAAGGAACGGCTAGGCGGCCGTCCCCCGCTCCCGCTCGGGCAGGCGGTGAATTTAGGCCGCTCGGCGCCGGCTGAACTATGCCGACTCGGCGCCGGTGGT
>JAUXJK010000191.1 GCA_030624785.1 Actinomycetes bacterium | reverse complement strand
GCGAGCGCACGAGCGCGCGCACTGGCTCAGATCGTGCAACAAGATTCCTTACGACCTCACTTCCCACGGTTCCGGTGGCGCCAGTCACGAGGATCATCGTCACTCCTTACGTATGTGTCTTCTGGGACGAACGAACCTCGCGAGCCTATCGCGGCCACCATCATCTGTCGCTCGAGGCCCTGATTTGGAGCTGCCGGGATTCGCGAGCGGCACGAGTCGAGCCGCGGCAGGTGCGAAGGCCATCACGACCGGTTCGCCCGAACGAAGATCGAGCCGCGCGAGCTCGCGCGTTGGAACCTCCGCTGCCAGCACATTGGTGGAGACACGCGACCGATCTCCCCTCGGCACGATCGACGACACGGGGAGCTCGAGTTGGTTGTCATCCGTCGTCGGCGAGAGATCTCGGGAGATCTTCACGTCCCATGGCGCCAGAGCAACGCCAACCCGACCTTCGGCCGATCCCGCAATGCGAATCCGTCCACCGCTTTCTAGGATGACCTCGCTGATCTCATTTGCGATCCTTCGAGCGTGTCCGCTGAGCAGATTGCTGCCGGTGAAACGTGCGACGAAGGGGGTCGTCGGATTCTCGACTAACTCCTGCGGCGTGCCGTACTGGACGACTCGCCCGTCGACAATGACGGCTACGTTCTCAGCGAGTGCGGCGGCGTCCCCGAAGTCGTGGCTGACCAAAACGGTTGGCAAGGCGAGCGAGCGCAAGATCGGCCCACGCTCCCCGCGGACGCCTTCGCGCGTACTCGCGTCGAGAGCCGACATTGGCTCATCGAGCAGCACGACGCTCGGGCGCCGTGCGAGCGCCCGCGCCAGTGCCACGCGCTGGCGCTCGCCTCCCGAAAGCCCGGACGGTCGCACCCGAGCGAGGTGCTCGATCTTGAAGCGAGCCAGGAGGGCGTCGATCGGCCCTCGCGACCCGAACGCCACGTTCTCAGCGACCGTGAGGTGCGGAAAGAGGGCGTAGTCCTGGAATACGAGCCCGACCGATCGTCGCTCTGGCTCCAGGTGGATCTTCCGCTGCCGGTCGAACCAGACGGCCGGGCCGAGCGCGATCCGACCGTCGCTAGGACGAAGCAGGCCTGCGATCGCTCGAAGAATCGTCGACTTGCCGGCACCCGACGGACCAACGAGCGCCAATACGCCCGGTGGCACGTCGAGCGCTAGCTCGACGTCGAACGACCGAAGCGGTACGCGGATTGTGAGTTCGAGTTTTTCCATGAGGGAAGGGCCTTGGCGATGAGAAGCACGCCCAGGCTCGTAAGGATGAGTACGGCAGCGAGTGCCTGGGCTGTTCGCGTGTCGACGCTGAATGCGTCATAGATCGCGAGAGGTGCCGTTTGTGTGACGCCCTGCAAGCTTCCCGCGAACAGGATCGTTGCGCCGAACTCCCCGAGCCCACGCGCCCAGGAGAGGGTTGCACCCGCCGCGAGTCCACTTGCCGCGAGAGGTATCGACACGCGAAAGAACGTGCGCGCTGGCCCGGCTCCTAGGGTGCGCGCGGCGTCGAGAAGGCTCGTGTCGACCGCCTCAAATGACGCGATCGCCTGGCGCACGTAGAACGGGCTCGCTACGAAGATCACAGCTACGACCACTGCGGCCTGAGTGAACGCCAACTGCACGCCAAACGCATCGAGTGTTCCACCGAGCAGCCCGCGGGATCCCAGAGCGGCAAACAGCCCAATCCCGGCCACTGCGGGGGGGAGCACGAGCGGAAGTTCGAGGATCGTGATCACAACGTTGCGACCGGGGAACCTCCTCGTCGCGAGGAAATACGCCGCCGGTGTTCCCACAAGCAGGATCACGCCTAGCGCGATGCCACTGGTCTTGAAGCTGAGAAGAAGTGCATCGGTCGCGACGTCGGTGCCAAGTTGCCGCACGAGTTCGCCCGGCCCAATTCGTGTGAAGATCGCCACGACCGGGAGGCCGAGGAACACGACCGAGATGGCAAGCGTGGTCCCAAGCAGAAAGTTGAATCTGCGAGTCACGGGAGCAGGAACCCTGCGGCGTCGAGCCGACTCCGACCGTCTTCCGACGCGAGTTGATCGAGGAAGCCACGGGCTTCCTCTCGGTTGGATGTCTTCGCGACAATGCCCGCGAGGTAGTCAATCTGCGGTTGCGCTTCCTCGGGAATCGCCACTGTTTCGACACGGTCGCCGACCGGCGCAACGTCGGTTGCATAGGCGATGCCGGCATCGACTTCGCCGAGCACGACCTTCGCGACCACAGCCTTTACGTCCTCCTCGTTCGAGACGACGTTGTCCAGCGCACCGCTCACCCCAAGCGTTTCGAAGGCGTCGCGCGTGTACTCACCGACGGGCACGGTCTCGCTAGCGACCACAATTCGCAGGTCTGGGCCTGCGAGGTCACCCACGGATTCGATCTCTGCTGGATTGCCAGGCGGCACGACAATCACGAGCCTGTTCTGCGCAACAACGCGAACATCAACGAGGAGCCCCTCTGCTTCCAGTTCCGTTGGATAGCGAGAGTTGGCGGCGACATAGACGTCAACCGGCGCGCCTTCCCTGATCTGAGTCGCGAGGATGTTCGAACCAGCGAAGCTGTAGCGAGGCTCGCTGTCGATCGACGGTAGGACATCGGTCAGAGATGCGGCCGCAAGCACCGTCAGTCGTGGCTCGTCCTGGCCTCCGCACGCCACGGCCGTCGCGAGGATGAGTCCCGCGGCGAGTGCGGCAACCGGAGCCCAGCGGATCACCGCTCGAGCATCACGGACGTTGCTTTGACAACCGCACTTGCGGCGTCGCCCGGCTCCAGACCCAGGTCAGACACAGCATCGCGAGTCACGATGGCCACGAAGGACGTCGGGCCGGCCACGTCAATAACCACCTGCGCGAGCAGACCCTCGACCTCGACGCTTCTGACAACGCCCACAAGTTTGTTGCGGGCGCTCAGGTGTTCTGAACGCGTGACGCGAAGCCGTTCCACCTCTGAAACGGCGACGATTCTGCGGTTTGCGTCATCACGTTGGGCACGAAGTTTCCCGCTCTTGTCCCACCGCCGTAGCGTGTCGAGGCTGATTCCTAGCGCCCGTGCCGCCTCGGCCCCCGTGTAGTAGTCCCTAGGCATTACCTATGCATCATACTTCAGGCGTCGTTCCTATCGCGCAACTTGAACGCGCTCCCACACACCGGTCGATAGAATCCCGGCCATGGGTTGGTTTTCACAAATGTTCAAGAGCCTCACGCAGCGCTCGAACCGCCAGGACCAGGTAGCCGCATACGTTATTCGCGAGCACGGCGAAGGCCGAGATATTGACGAGATCCTCGACGACCCCTACGTGAAGAACCGAGCAACCGAGACGCAACGACGGCAACTCCTCGAGCGGCCGGATGTCATTCGCGCCGTCGGTGGCCAGCTGCGTCCACCGACCAGCTGAACCACACTCGGGCCGCCCGGCCCCGAGCTCAATTCAGGGGCCGCCTGACGGCGTTAGAGTTCTAGCCCGAGGCCACGCTCGAGCGCACGATCAACGACGAGCTTACCCACGGCCAGGTCTTCAGCTGCAATACCAACGCTCTTGAAGACAACGATGTCCTCGTCGCTCGCACGTCCAGCCACGTCGCCCGCGACAACATCTGCAAGCTCGTGCACCTCTAGCCAGTCGAGAATGCCTTGTTCCACAGGCTCAGCCAGGTCACCGGCCTCGATCTTGCATTGCTCGCGAGAGTCACAGCACACGAAGCTCGCTCGATCAAGGACCGCGTTGTCGAGCTCGCGAGCTCGCAAGCGATTCGCGCCGATCGCGCAAACAAGCGCACCGGGTTGCAGCCACTCACCGCGCAGCACCGGATCCTTCGAAGTCGTCGCGGCGACGACGATGTCCGCCTGCGCCGCATCCTTGTTGTACTCCACAGCCGTGCCACCTACAGCCGCGGCAAAGGCAGCTCGCCGATCGGCGTCCCGACAGTAGACGAGCACCTCTTCGATCTCTGGAACGGCTGCGCGAATGCAGGCAACTTGGCTCTCTGCCTGCCAGCCACAGCCGATGACTCCAAGGCTTCGTGCCGCGGTCTTTGCAAGTCGTCGCGCTGCTACCCCGCTTGCGGCGCCAGTTCGGAGCTGACCGAGCCGATCGGACTCGATGATCGCAATCACCTCGGGCCGATCAAATGCGAACAGTACGACGACGAACGTTGCGCCTTCAGCGAAGCCCACGTACGTCTTGAGACCGGAAACGCCAAGTTCGCTGTCGGCGGCCGCCATCGTGTGTTGCTGTCCGGCGTCGAGCTTGATCCGGAAACGCGAGCGGTTGTCAATCGCGCCACGTGCAAGACGCGCAAAGCACTCTTCGACGGCTTCGACGGCATCAGCAGCGGGCAGCAACTGCTCAACATCGCTCTCTCGCAGATATAGCGGCATCGCCGCTCAGTCTACGCGCGCGGCGCCCGCCGCCCATAGAGGTCGAGGTCTGATAAGCGTCGCGATCTCGCGAACCTCTCACGCGCCCGAGAGGATTCGAACCTCTGGCCTCAGCCTCCGCAGGGCTGCGCTCTATCCCCTGAGCTACGGGCGCTCTGGCTCGATGATACTCGTACGAGCTTCATTGACCTTGATCAGCGCGTCGGCTGCGACCTCGTTGCGTACGTATCCGAGGGCCACAACGTCCGACTCACGCAGCACAGCACTGGTGAGCCGACCAACTACCCGGCCATCGTGAACGATCTCACTGTCGAACGGCGGAGCCTCCTCGGCCTCGATGCGCAACACGCGTAGCGAGCGGTTGGTATGCCCCCGATAGTGAAGCCGCGCAATCGGCTCCTGTCCTGGGTAGCAGCCTTTCTCGAAATCAACCATCCGATCAACGAGGCCGGCCTCGGCGGGCAGGACCCGATCGTCGATCTCGCGGCCGAACAACGGGGTGCCGCTCTCAATACGTCGCCGCTCGGCCGTACCCTCCGAGACCACCGG
>JAUXJK010000054.1 GCA_030624785.1 Actinomycetes bacterium | reverse complement strand
GATCGGATGCTCTGACCCTGAGTGGTCGCGCTAGTCTGCTGCGGTGGCGAGCGGTTCAGAGAGGAGTCCTGTTCTGGGTAGCTCGCGGGCTCGCGAACAGATGAGACGCTTGCTCCAGCGCGGTGGCGCAGAGATCGACCCACTTGCGTACTCGGCTGACGGTCGATCGTTCAACTTCGAAGCGCCACTGCGCCTCCCGCTTCCCGTTGGTAGTTACGTGCTTCTCGAGGACGAGGAAGGTCGCAGCTATCTCGGCCAGGTACTCCAAAAGGAGATCATTAATCGGGATGGCGCTCAGGTCAGCCTCGAGCTGGACGACGACGTCGACCAGACAATCGATGGAGGCCGAGTTGCGGGTGTGAGCGCGCGCGTGAAGCTGCGCTACGTGCAGGGGACGGGAGACCTGCTCGTGCGCGTAGACGGTGAGAAGATGTCTGGGACAAGGCCGACCGACGTGTTTCGCGACGCCGATCTCACAGCCGCCGGCGCCGAACTTGTGAGTGCGTATCTCGGAGGGCGCGATTCGAGCCAGGCTCGCCTTGAGATCGGCATCACTGAGATCGCGGGGGCGCAAGCCCCAGCAACAATGCGACCAAAGGGCTTCGGACGCCACACCTTTCTTTGTGGTCAGTCGGGATCTGGCAAGACCTTCGCGTTAGGGGTCTTGCTCGAACAGCTACTCCTTGAGACAGATCTCCGTCTCCTGGTGATCGATCCCAACGGCGACTTCTCGCGGCTTGGCGAGCTACAGACCAATGCTGCGATCAACTCCACTCGTGCGAATCCGTACGGTCGAACAGAACTCGCTGACGTACGGCGCCGCTACAAGGAGGCGGCGAGCCGCGTGCAGCTTCTCGGCGCGAGAGCCGAGCACGGGGCGGATCCCTTGCGCATACGGTTCAGTGAACTAGGGCCTGAAGCGCAGGGCGCTGTACTCAAACTGGATCCCCTCGCCGACCGCGAGGAGTTCAGCGCGTACTGGCGTTTTATCGAGACGCTGCCTGGTACGCGCTACTCGCTCGCCGACGTTCGTGCGTTCAGCGGGGGAGTGCTCACGGAGCACGCGCGCCAGATCGCCCTACGCATTGAGAACCTGGGTGTTGCCGACTGGGATCTATGGGCGTCTGCCGACGAGCCGTCACTCGTCGACACTCTCGACTCCGATTGGCGAGCACTCGTCGTCGACATTTCCGACCTTGCGCATGCCGAGGAGCAAGCCGTCACTGTGACGACGATCCTCGAACATCTGTGGCGCCGTCGCGAAGACCGCAACCCCGTGCTCGTCGCCATCGACGAAGCTCACACCGTCTGTCCTGCGGAACCGACGTCGAAGCTTCAGGAGGCGTCGGCCGCGCATGTCGTTCGCATCGCTGGAGAAGGTCGCAAGTACGGGCTGCACCTCCTGGTCGCCACACAACGGCCGGCGAAGATCCATCCAAACGTGCTTTCGCAGTGTGACAACCTCGTGCTGATGCGCATGAACTCGGCTGCGGATCTCGCGGGTATCGCCGAGACGTTCTCGTTCGCGCCCGAGTCGATGCTCGCCCAGGCGCCCTACTTCGATCAAGGCGAGACGTTGCTTGCTGGCGGCATTGTCAATCGGCCAACAGTTGCGCGGTTTGGCGGACGACTTTCACCGGAGGGTGGAGGCGACGTGCCGGCCACGTGGGCATAGGCGCCTTGGCCGTGGCGTTGTCAGGACGCACCCGCAACTAGCGGCGTGAATAGGGCTAAGCCGCTATCGGTTGCTGCGGTAGCTCGTCATCGCTGCCCGGGAACTCGCGGAGTGTCTGTCGACGAAACGCGGCAATACCGAGAAGGAGCAGCGCGGCTAGCACCAGAGACCCAATGAGCTCACGCGTCTGGCCGGTTGGTGACCAGAGAAGTGCGAGCAGGACCAAGAAGATGGCAGCGGCATAGACAACGAGCGGCCGGTGTCGGAACGTAGGCGCGAGCCAACGGCGGATCGCGACCGCCGGTCGCGACGGCCCAGCGAGCAGGGCGCCGATCAGCAGAACCGCGCCATAGGCGATCAGTCCCGCAGCGATGTTGGCTAGCAGTTGCGTCGCAATACCCCAGGCGAGGCTCACGGGTTCGACGTCGGCTTCGTTGCTTGTGAGTGCCTCAACGAGCGCCGCGCCAGCGATCGTCCGCACGAGCAGGAGCACGATGCCGACCAGAAGCAAACTGCTCGCGCACGCCATGACGATCCGCCGGCGCTGGCCCTTCGCTACAAAGATCGCCAGACCAAAAATGCCGAGCACGATCACGATGAGCACCGTGCTTATGACTCGGATCGCCTTGACGACCGTCTGCACTGTCTCGAGATTGGTGTCCCTCAGGACCGTTATCTGTCCAAAATCTTCAGGGAGGTTGTCGCCGCTCGCTTCGACGCCAATACGGGCTCCCAGCTCCATGATTACCGGTTGAAGGTCAAGGACGACGTCACCGTCGACGACTTCAATACCGTCGACTTGCTCGTCATCGACAACCGCGACCAGCGCGGTGTGCGCAACACGATTCGCCTCCTTCCAGAGCTCCTGCACCTCGGATGAAGCCAACAACCGCTCGGCGACGTTGACGGTTGCCTCGCGCAGAGCGCCCTCAATCAACGGCCCCGCTGCCCCCACCAGGGGCACCAGGACATCGGCGATCGGGCCTCCGTCGGGAGCTGCTTCTGATGCCGCCTGCTCTAGATTGCTACCCAGATCGACGTTCGAATACAGCTCATCGACCATCCAGGTGGCAAGAGCTGCGCGGATCGCGTCGTCTGCGAGAAACTCGCCGGAGGCTTCGACCCACGCGTCGGTCTCAAGCGCCTGACGTGAAACCCAGACGTTGAACGACGACACCAGGAGGAAGAGCGTCCCCAGTACCACCAGCCCCCATGCCAGCCAGCGACGCCAACGAGCAACATGCGTCTCGGCATGCACCGACGCATTTCCGTCAGCAGAGGCGTCGTCTGTATCCGGCGTGCCAGGCGCGGATCCACTAGTGGGAGGCGACTCGGCCATGGCGCGACACTAGCGCTACTGGAGCCAAACCGCAAAGGCCTAACCGGCTCGTGCCGAGATCGGATCGTCAGACGTGCTGGTCGATCAGAATGTCGTTGCCGTCTGGATCGACGAGCCTCAGGTGGGCTGGGCCAGATTCAGTGGCTGTCGTCTGATCCTCGGCAATCGGTACGCCGGCGGCTTCCAGCTGTCGCTTGAGCTCGCGTACGTCGGAGAAATCTGGGTCGTTCTCGCCAGGGCCGAGCCAGCCCGGATTGAAGGTCAGAATGTTCGATTCGAACATGCCTTCGAAGAGCCCGATCACCGTGGAGCCATGTACGAGGATCGCCCACGTCTTCTCGTCGCCGCCGGTAACTGTGAAGCCCAGTTTCGTGTAAAAATCGCGCGAAACAGCGAGGTCCTTCACGGCGAGACTGACTGAGAACGCACCGAGCTTCATCGCGTAAGACTAACGAGGCTCGTCCCTGTCCGAGCGGGCCTCTTTTCGCAGCTTGTCGGCTTCCTATCCAAGTAGCTACAGGCCGGCTTCGGCCGTCTGCTCGATCGGCCGCTGCAGCGCGTTGTACAACGCACGCGCTCCTCGCGTCAGATGATTGCTGGGCGGCGAGATGAGCTCAAAACGTGCATAGAGATCCGTGGCGTCGAGAGTTGAGGCCGTCACGGCGCCCATCGCGATCCACGGTTGGACGTAGCGGCGGGGGAGGAAGCCGGCGCCGTAGCCCGCGGCCACAGCTGCGAGCACACCGAGCGTGCTTCCGAGCTCAACCGTGACCTTCGGCCAAACGCCCGCCTCCTCGAGTGCCTGGATCGCCGTAGCGCGCACACCTGAACCGGGCGCCTGCCACAAGATCGTGAGATCGGCCAGCGCCCGCAGGGGGACGACCGATTCAGGTTCGCGCTCCGGGTCATGCTTCTGTACGAGGATGACATCGTCTACCAACAGCGCCCGGCGCTCGAGATCGTCGCCGGGCGGCCCCGGGGATGCGACCGCCACCGCGAGGTCGACATCTCCAGCGATTACTGCCCCAACGGCCGAAGACGCGTCGCAGGGGACGACACGCAGATCGATAGAGGGATCAGCGAGCGCTGCATTGGCCAGCCTCGGCACGACAAAGGGAACGGCTGCCTCTGAAAACGCGATCGAGGCAGCCAGCTCCCCGGCCGTGGGCGTTTCGAGTGCGCGCTCGGCTCTCGCCATTGATCGCGCCAGGCTTCGCGCATGCGGTAGTAACGCCTCGCCCGCAGGGGTCAACTCGAATGTCGAGCCGGTGCGCGTGTACAGCACGCTGCCCGTCACCGTCTGCAGCGTACGAAGCCGGCCAGAGATTGCGGGCTGGGAGACATTCAAGACGCGGGCGGCAGCGGTGATGCCCCCGTGCTCGAAAACGGTCGCGAAGGCGATCAGCTGGTCGGGCGACGCGGGCATAAGGAAATCTTATGACAGATCGAAAAAGAAATGCTGACCTACTGCTCGAGTCGCCTCTACTGTCAATACAGACAATCTGTAGCCGGCTCGTGTGGCGTGCGGCTACTGCCAGAGGAGGTGCCCGTGGCAGTCGAAGAGATCACTGCACAGCAACTCGAGTCTGAGATCATCAGGGGACAGGACATCGCAATCGTTGACGTACGCCCGGCGGGTGAGGTCGCGAGCTGGAGCATCGACCCAGATGCGGCGCCCTTCATCAATGTCCCTGCCGACGCCGTGACTGCAGAGACGGACGTTGCCATGAAGGCGATCACAGCGGTTGCCTCGAACGGCACGAAGGTACGGCTGATCTGTAACAGGGGGCGGGCGTCGCTGCGCGCTGCTGAAGCACTGAATGAGCACGGCCTTGCCTGCGCGAGCGTCACCGGTGGCATGATCGCCTGGTCGCGGCTACTCGCACTTCGACCAGTCGATATCGGGACAGACACGACCGTCATTCAGTTCATGCGCGAAGCACGAGGGTGCCTGTCCTACCTGGTCGAGGCCGACGGCGAAGCGCTCGTGGTCGACCCGGCCCCGGCGATCGAGGTCTACGTCGCAGCAGCTCGATCTCTCGGAGCGCAGATCACTCATGTGCTGGACAGCCACATCCACGCCGATCACCTTTCGGGCGCTCGCTCGCTCGCCGATCGCGAGGGCGCCCAGCTTCACGTTGGGGCGCCAGCCCTCCTACGAGGCTTGCAGTACGCGGACCGCGTACGGCCCCTCGGCGACGGCGATCGTCTTGAGGTCGGCACCGCCGATCTGCGCGTTCTGTCGCTGCCAGGGCATACGAGTGACAACGTGGGTGTCCTCATCGATGGCCGCGCAATGATCTGCGGCGATTCCCTGTTTGCGGACTCAGTTGCTCGTCCCGATCTCGAAGCCGGCGACGCCGGAGCTGGCGACGCCGCTCGCACTCTCTACAACACGCTGCATGAGCGCATCCTGTCGCACGGCGACGAAACGATCCTGCTTCCATGCCACTATCCCGGTGGTCGCCGCGATGGGCCGGTAGCACCGACACTTTCCGAGGTAAAACGAGACGTCGCAGACTTTCTAGAGCTCGACTGTGAAACGTTCGCGTCCGAGGCGGTCGCGGAGATGCCGCCGCGCCCTGCGAACTACCTCAACATCATTGCCGTGAATCTCGGTGCCGAAAGTGGGCCAGATGTTGGCGGCCTCGAAGTGGGCGCCAACAGCTGCGCCGCGCGGTAGGTTCCGGCTATTCCCGCAACCGAGCCGACAACAGACGACGTGGACCTTGTCTCGCTCGCCAGGGCGGGCTCCGCTCCCACTTCGAAGTGGGTCAAGGTCGTCGACCAGACGAAGTGCATCGGCTGTCATGCGTGTACGACCGCGTGCAAGTCTGAAAACGACGTGCCGCTGTCCGTAACTCGCACGTACGTGAAGAGCGTCGACATCGGGCGTTTCCCGAGCGTGCGCCGCGCATTTCAGGTGACACGATGCAACCAGTGTGATGACGCGCCCTGCGTGACGGCCTGTCCGACGTCCGCAATGTTTCGGCGGGGCGACGGCATCGTCGACTTCGATAAGTCGGCGTGTATCGGCTGCAAGGCTTGCATGGCCGCGTGCCCCTATGACGCGATCTTCATCAACCCAGAAGACCACTCGGCCGAGAAGTGCAACTTCTGCGCGCACCGCATCGACGTGGGCCTGGAGCCGGCTTGCGTCGTGGTATGCCCAACCGAGGCGCTGCTTGTCGGCGATGTCAACGACCCAACGTCCAAGGTCGCACAGATCGTCAACCGCGAATCGGTGAACGTTCGTCGACCCGACAAGGAGACGAAACCGAAGTTGTTCTACAAGGGTGCGCACCAGGCGACGCTGGACCCGTTGGCCGCACGACGACCTGACGGTGGGTTGTTCATGTGGAGCGAGCAATCCGCCGGCCCGGGCGAAGCACCTTCCGGCCATCCGCGGCGCAACAACTCCTCGGCTGCCGCTCTGCTTTCCTACGACGTCACCCATCGCATGCCGTGGGACTGGCGCGTGAGCCTCTACACGTGGACGAAGGCGATAGCCGCGGGCGCGTATCTTGCGCCGCTCATCGCGGCTCTCGGAGGCTTCCTCGCCTGGGACAATGCGCTCTGGCGTTGGGGAGCACCAGCGCTCGCTCTTGCGTTTCTCGCCATCACCGGTGCCGTACTGATCGGCGATCTGGAGCACCCGAAGCGGTTCCACTACCTCTTCCTGCGACCCCAATGGAGAAGTTGGCTCGTGAGAGGCGCCGTCGTAATAGCCGCCTACGGAGGCGTGCTGACGTTGCACCTGATCTTTTCGGCGGCGGGTGCCGTCGAACCCCAGAAGTGGCTGGCCGTCATCGGGCTTCCGCTCGCCGTCGCCACGGCCGCCTATACCGCATACCTGTTTGCACAGGCAAAGGCACGCGACCTCTGGCAGAGCCCATTGCTCGGGCCGCACATGGTCGTCCAGGCCGTGATGGTGGGCGCCGCCGTATCTGTTCTCGTCGCCGAATGGGTTGCCGATGGAGCCGTCGACGGACTGCTGTGGCTGCTCGCAGGTACGAGCCTTGCGCATCTCGCGGCCGTGCTGGGTGAGACAACCCTGACGCACCCAACAGCACACGCGCACCTCGCTATCTGGGAACTCGTGCGAGGTCGCTACGCGGCATATTTTTGGGCCGCAGCAATTCTGATTCTCGTGAGCGTGTTTGCTCCCCTCATCGGCATCGCTGCTGCCCCGCTCGCGCTGGTCGGTCTGCTCATGTACGAGCATGCCTACGTTCAAGCCGGTCAGGTCGTACCCCTCGCATGAGTAAGAGTCAAGAGCCCCAGTACCCGGGACCGAGCGGAGCCGGGCTCGCGTCATTTCCACCCAAGGAGCGTTGGGACGACTGGGTCGAGCTCGATTCGCGCTCCTGGCCCGAACGTGTTGAGCGCCGCTCGATGCTCATACCGACGACGTGCTTCAACTGTGAGTCGTCCTGTGGCCTACTCGCCTACGTCGACCCAGACACGCTCGCGGTTCGGAAGTTCGAAGGCAACCCGGAGCACCCGGGCTCGCGTGGCAAGAACTGCGCGAAGGGCCCGGCCACGATCAATCAGATCAACGATCCAGATCGGATCTTGCATCCCTTGAAGCGCAAGGGAACGCGGGGTGGGGGCGAATGGGAGCGCGTGAGTTGGGACGAGGCTCTCAGCGACATCGGTGGACGTATCGCGACGGCGCTCGACGAGGATCGTGGCAACGAAGTGATGTACCACGTTGGGCGGCCGGGCGAGGACGGTTTTACCGAGCGTGTCCTCGCTGCGTGGGGCATTGACGGACACAACTCGCACACCAATATCTGTTCGAGCGCTGCGCGCGCCGGCTACCACTACTGGATGGGTCTTGATCGGCCCAGTCCCGATTACGCAAACGCCGATGTCATCTTCCTGATCAGCGCGCACCTCGAGTCGGGTCACTATTTCAACCCGCACGCGCAGCGCATCATGGACGGCAAGCAGAGTGGCGCGAAAGTCATCGTGGTCGATACGCGACTGTCCAATACCGCAACTCATGCCGACCATTGGCTTGCGACCGTGCCCGGGTCGGAGGCGGCGTTGCTCCTCGCGATCGCCAGCTACGTCATTCGCGAGCGGCGCTACGACCGGGAGTTTCTAAGGCGTTGGTGGAACTGGCAGGAATACCTCGCCGCCGAGCATGCCGATTCGCCTCAAACCTTCGAGACGTTCGAGGCAATTCTCGCGTCGCTCTACGCGGAGTACACATTCGAGTTCGCCGCGAACGAGACCGGGATCGCCGTCGAGACCATCGCCGAGGTTGCCGACATCGTGGCCGGTGCTGGGTCGCGTCTGGCGACGCACAACTGGCGCTCTGCAGCGGCCGGGAATCTCGGTGGCTGGCAGGTCGCCAGATGTCTCTTCTTCCTCAACGCGCTCCTCGGCGCCGTCGCGACGGAAGGCGGCATCTTTCCGAATGCCTGGAACAAGTTCGTTCCGAAGCCCGTCTACTCGCCGCCGCATCCCGACACCTGGAACGATCTCACCTGGCCGGGCGAGTACCCGCTGTCGATCCATGAACTCTCGTTTCTCCTACCCCATTTCCTCAAAGAGGGTCGTGGAAAACTCGATGTCTACTTCACGCGCGTCTACAACCCCGTCTGGACGAACCCCGACGGCTTCTCGTGGATCGAGGCGCTCAGTGACGAAGACAAGATTGGTCTGCACGTCGCGCTCACACCGACCTGGAACGAGACAGCCTTTCTGGCCGACTACGTGCTGCCGATGGGGCATGGACCGGAGCGTCACGACATCCATTCCTACGAGCAGTACGACGGCCGTTGGGTCGGGTTTCGTCAGCCGGTCAGGAGAGTGGCATACGAGCGTCTTGGACAGGAGTT
The DNA here is from genome assembly GCA_030624785.1 of Actinomycetes bacterium. Taxonomy (GTDB): domain Bacteria; phylum Actinomycetota; class Thermoleophilia; order Gaiellales; family Gaiellaceae; genus JAUVPB01. Next base: position 354 of record JAUXJK010000054.1, on the reverse strand, counting down.
CACGGATACGCGGGACGTCAACCCGGGACAGGTCTGGGAAGAGAACGAGTTCTGGATCGACCTGTCCTGGCGCATTGATCCAGACGGCAAGCGCGGCATCCGCAAGTACTTCGAGTCGCCGAACCACGCCGGTGAGCGCCTCACAGTTGACGAGTACTACGGCTACATCTTTGAGAACTCGGTGCCGGGGCTTCCAGTGGCAGCGGCCGCTGAGAACCTGACGCCGCTCGACTACATGCGCCGCTACGGCGCATTCGAGATTGAGAAGGGAGTAGGAGCGCTCAACGAGACGGAGCCGAGCGAAGCAGAGCCTGACGACGTTGCCATCGATGAGCTGGGTCGCGCCTACACACG
>JAUXJK010000154.1 GCA_030624785.1 Actinomycetes bacterium | reverse complement strand
CGGCAGGTCGTCATAGGTGCCTTCGGAGTCGACGACGATGAGCGAGCCAGGGGGCAGTCGCGAGTCGTTGTAGGGCTGCCACATGTCCCACCCAGTGACGATTCTCTGGCCCGCAATGATCACGTCGCCCGCAGCATCGGCGACCCGCAGGTCCCACTCGTCGCAGCGTTTGATGTACTGGAGCCGGAACCTGGCAAGGATGCCGTCGAGCCGACTCGTCCACGAGATGAGCGGCGACGTCGACTTCTCGGGCCCGAATAGTCGGAGTGCCGTCATGCTGCGACCTCCACCACACTCGACGAGAAGTTGGCCTCGACGTTCGATTGCTCCTGCGCGCTGAGCTCTCGCGAGCCCTGCTGACCGAGGTCGTCTTCACCTTTGCCGCGGGCCTCGACGTCGGGGGCGAGGAACTGCTCTCGCCGAGTCCGCGCCACCTCGCGCTCCTTCAGCACCATCCTGAACTGGATCGCGTCGAACCCAATCTCCTCGTGCGAGAACGACTCCGGCAGCATGTTCTCGTAGACTTCGAGCGCCGTGATCACCTGACTCGGCCGAGGGTCGTCCGCGTAGGCGACGAGTCGAGCCCACGCGGACGCGAACTGGTCGAGCGCCGGAAACTCGCTCGGGGCACTTGGGTCTTCTGCCGGCGAGAATTGGGCGGGCAGAGTGTCGGCCATCGGCGACAGCACGCCCTCGATCTCCAGCATGATGGGGTCGCGGATTCGATGATCGGCGAGGACCGCGCCATCCTCGACTGGCAAATCGGTCGACGTGTACGTCCGGCCGTGCAGCTCCCGAGTCGTGCAGTTGAGCACGATGGGGCCGATCGTCGGCCGCTGAGCGAACAGAAGCAGCCCGTATTCGTCTGAGCGGCTCATCCTACGAGTAGGCTCCTTTGCTGATCGAACGCTGCGGTCATCGTGTCGACGAGAATGCCGGCTGCCTCACGAGATGCCACTGCTGCGACCTCGCGAGAGTTCGCGCGATCGGGCATGGGGAACGTCTGATTCACGCCGCCCACGTTGATGAAGACTCGGGCGTCGATGTTGTTGATGCTCGCTCCGACGCCCTTGGCCGAGAGCACGGTCGAGATGTCCTCGGCCTTGCCACCGACGACCGCGGCGAGCTGCTCGGCGAGCGTGGGCGGCCTCTCTTCCTTCTTCGGTTTCGGAGCTCCAGCTCCACCATCTCGAGTTGGCCTGCCAGTGACTCCACCACCACCCGCATTGGCCTCGTCGATCGTGACGCGCAGCTTATTCGACAGGACCTCATCGAATCGCTCGCGTGCATCAGCCGCAGCCTTTGCGGATTTGTCGGCGGCCTCCTGAGCTTCCTTCACGAGTTGTCGGTCTTGCGCGAGTCGCTTCGATGCCTCGACGAACGCCGGGTCCACCGTGCCACCTGCGCGTGTCCCCGACTTGCCGAACCTCTGCGTCGTCTCTCGAATCGCACCCAGTCGGAACCGCTCTGCCTGTCGGAGCTCGGCCGTCGTCCGGAGCTTCCGCAGCCGTTGCGCGTCTTCGATCTGCTTTACCTGTGCGCGCAGCAACCTATCTGCCGCCGGGCCCGTGAGGTCTCGCTCCCTCAACCCCGCCAACGCATCGGTTGGATCGCGCAGCCGAGCATCTCTGGCGTCCTGCTGGCGCTGTTTCTCCTTGCGCTCGCGCTCCAACCTTGCGAGGCCGATGAATGCCGCGCCAGTAGCCGCCGCGATCGCGCCGATGGGCCCGGTCGCAGCGAGAGCCGCCAGCTTGAAAAGGACCCAGGCCTCGGCCGCGGCACGAATTGCCGAGTCGATGCCGCCCACCATGTCGATGACCTCGCCACCCTTGACGATCAAGTCGGTCACCACGGGTATCCCGCGCTCCATCGCGTCAGCGACCGTGGTGAACACACGCTCTAGCCGTTGCGCGATGATGTCCTTGTTAGTGACGAGCAGCTTGTTTAGTTTGATCAGGTATCGGGTGACTGTAGGCGCCAGCTTTGCGCCTATGATGTTCTTCATCGCATTGAAGAACGCATTTTGTCGGGCGAGCGTGTCGACCATCAGCGCGGCTCGGTCGAGCATCTCGGGCGACATCACGAGGCCGTACTTGCGCAACTCTTCGCGACCCGCGCGAATCCCCGTACTACCGGAACGGATAAGCACGCCAAGCTCGATGGCGCCGCGGCCAAAGACGCGCATAGCAAGGCCGGTTCGAAGCGTCTCGTCCTCGATTTTGTTTAGTTCGTCCGACAGGAACTCGAATTGCTTATCGACCGGAAGGTCGGTAAACGCTTCGAGCTCGATGTTCATCTCCTTGAGCGCGTCCGCAAACGGCCCGGTCCCGGTGAGTTTGGCCTCGGCCGACCGGTTGCTCAGATCGCGGATCACCTTGGACACGCCCGCAGCACTGGCGCCGGCGAGATCGGCTGCGAACCGAAGCTCTTGCAACGCATCGGCGCTGACACCCAACTGCTGGGCCGACTTGCCGACCTCATCGGCGCTTCGAGCCCAGGCTGCCGTGAACGCGAAGATCGCCACAGTTCCGGCCACTACGAGGCCGGTGCCCACTGCCATGCCCTTGGCTATCGCCTTGCCAGCGCCCAGAGCAATACCACCGACTTTCTTCAGAGAGCGGCCGAGTTTTACTGTCTTCCGCTCTGCTTTGTCTAGCTTATCCTCCGACGTGTCGAGCCGCGCGTTGAACTTCTGTAAGTCTGCTAGGCCTTTGCCCGCCTTCAGGCTGATCTCGCCGAACAGCTCTCGCAGCGAACCCGTGGCCATTAGCTCACCCCGATCCCCTCACCCATCGACCGCCCTGGGGCCCACCCTCCGGAACCTCGGCTGTGTCCACGCCCTGCATCGGGTTCGGAGTTTGCGAGCCCGCTGGCCCACCTCGGTCGGGTGGTGGGTCGAGATTGAAGTTTCCTTGGTCCGCGCGCACGGAGATCGCCTCGTTCAGGCTGAGGAGCCAGTAAAAGTCGTGGCGTGCGATCTCGTCCCATGACGTCACACCCTCGAGGATTGGGCGCCAGATGTACCATTCGAGCCCGCCCGTCGTCGGACCGACTGGCCAGTCATTATGCTCGCTACGACGTCGGCGCTCACGGTCGTTGTCGTCAACGGAGGTCGGCTGGCTTCCTTCGCCTGGGCTGGCGCTTCTTCGTGGTGGTCGCTCGACCCAATGCTCATACCAAGGCCACCTAAAGTAGGGTTGAAGTTGACCTCGAGCGCGAACAGCAGCAGCTGACCGAGCACGTAGGGCGGCGCCCCGGTTCGATCGAGCTCCTCCATCGATCGAATCTGAACCCCGCTGAGCGTGAGCTTCCGGAGCAGCAGTTTCTTGGTGTACCAGTGGAGGTTTACCACATCGCCGTTGCCAAACTTTTCGGCGATGTTCTGGAACGCTTGCGACGCGACCGCGAACTTGATCGCCTCCGCACCCATCTTTTCCAGCCGCTCCTTGGATGCCCCGACGAGGCCCTTGGCTCTCGAAATGAGCTCGCCGGGCACGTCCGAGCAGATGATTTCGGCCGTCACCGAGCCGAAGTCCGAGAGCAATCGAGTGATCACCCGCGGAGCTTCTGTGGCCCTCAGTCGACGCATCTCGCACTCGAGGCCGCAGATAGTTCGCGGTTCGATTTCGGGCAGATGGAAACATGGAATTGCGCGCTGTGGCTTTTTTTCTTCTGTAGTCATTGTCCCCCCCAGGGCATGGCTCTACGCTGCTTGTGGTAGTGGTCGAAGTGCCGCGGCGAGTGCTCTCGCTTCAGCTGCGGTTCCGACGATCGGTCCGAAGTTTCCACCGACGTGACTCTGCAGGTTGGTCGTCTTCAGAACCCACGAACGTGAGTCGATGGAGTCGCTTCGCACGACGTCTGGAATCTTCGTCGGCCGAACGAGCCCCGCGACTTGCGTGGTGGTACCTCTCGCGTCCTTGGCAACGAGCGGCACCCCGAACCCTCCGCCGCGCCGGTTGCGGTAGTTGGCGACCCACAGTGCGGTCATGAGGTCGTTGTCGAGGCTCGTGGCAAGGAGCTCGATCGTGATGGTCGCCGATAGATTGATTCGCCTGAGCCATGCCCCGAGCCCTCGGTTCCCGACAACCGTCTCGAACTGGTCCTCATCGTAGACCGCGGAATAGCTCGAGCCGCGAGCGAACCCGGTGATGAGTTCGAGCCCGAGCATCACGTTCCATGCCTGATAGTCTTGTGTTCCGTCTTGCGCCATGATTCCCCCTTATGCCGCTGTCGGCAGTTGCTCTTGCGAAACCGTGAAGTTCGCGATGATTTTGTAGGTGCCCACCTGCATCACAACGTGACCGGTGAACGGTGGCCAAATGCCGCGAGTCTGGTCGGACGCGGTTGCGTCGACGATCTCCGGCACGTCGAGCTCGAGCGTGACGCCGTAGCCGTCGTTTTGAGCTCGGTCGAACTCGGTCAGGATGACCGCCTCGCCGAGCGCGATACCCTCGTCCGAGTACGGCACGATCTCATTGACGATCAACAGGTCGGCTAGCCCGGCTTCGACGTTCGCGCAGAACGTATCGATGGCCCTCCGGAGGTCGAACGGTCGGCCGTCGAAAGCGTAGCCGCCGAGCATGATGTCTTGGTTGCGGGCCGCGAAAGTCTCGAGGTACGAACCCTCCTTGCCAAAGATATTGGCTGCCTCGACTTTGTTGTTGAACACCTGGCCACTGAGTCCGGTCAACGGTTGCGCAGTCCAGTTGACCTTCCCAGGTCCGAGCGTGGTGACCACGCCAGCCCAGGCTGCGTGCACGCCCTCGGCATCGACCGGGTGCTCGACGGCTGCCGTGCGCCCGCGCGCCTGCCCCTTGAGGGTCGAGAAGATGTCGGTCGTGACCGTGGTCCGAATGTCCGCGTCGCTCGACTGTGCGAGATGCAGGTGGCGCAGTGGCTCGATGGCCTCGGCGGCTTGCTCGATGTCGATCGCCACACGTGATCCATTGATCAGCACGTACCAGTCCTGATTCTCATCATCGAGAGTGAGGATGTCGCTGGCGATGTTGTAGTTCGTCGTCGACTGCGAGACGACCGCGTCCGAGTTGGGCGAGACGATGGTGACCGTGCCAGGCGTTCCAGCGGTGGCCGCTGTGATGGACACTGTGGCGCCGATTGGAGCCGAGGTGGCCAAGTACAGGTCGCTCGGATCGAGGTCGTAGAGCACCGACATGGCGAGCGCAATCGTTGCGCCCGTTGCAACGCCGGACACCTCGATGTGCTGGTAGGTCTTCTGACCCGTCGTCGTCTGAACCTTCCATGTGTACGTGCCGTCGGTTCCCGAGCCAAACGTGGTGGCGACGACCTGAGCCCGCTTCAATTCCTTCATCGAGGTGGTCGTCGCGAGCACGGCTCCGCCGGTCGGGGACTCGAGCGTCATCGGAACGTTGACCCCCGCGGCTGCGGCCGTGAAAGTCATCGCGTCCCCACCAGAGCTGGCCTCCGCGAACGACGGGTGGGTTCCAGCGGCGACGAGCGCGAGGATGGCATCCCTGGCGACGAGCACGGTGACGCTCGAGGCCAAGTAGGTGTATGGCCCGCCCTCGATGTCGAGAAGTCGGTAGGTGCCGTCGATGGCATTGCCTCCGCCGTCGTCGGCGATCGT
>JAUXJK010000317.1 GCA_030624785.1 Actinomycetes bacterium | reverse complement strand
CCAGCTCGTACTCGTTGGCGCGCAAAGCCCGACGAGCGAGGGGGACGGTGATTCGAGCAGGCTTCTTGCGAGAGCGTCGCTGATCATTCAGAAAGCGACCGGAATTCCCGCTGAACCTCGTCTCGTCGCCGGGGGCACGGAGGCTCTGGTCGACGCGATCGGCGGCGCCGGAATCGTGGTCGCGGGGCTCTCGAACCGCCGCGCGATCAGCGAGCTCGGCGGCGCTCGCCACGCATTTCTCCGCGACAGCTCGGCGCCCACAGTGTTCGTACGCAAGGGGGTGCGACCCGGTGGCCTCGCTCCACCCGAATCGATGACGCGATTCGGCTGGTCACTAAGCCTGCGCGTCTAGCGCAGGCACGGCCGACCATGCCTAGGCGAGTCCTTGCACCGCTTCGAGGATCGTCTCTGGCTCCGCTCTCTTCGTGTAGTCCGCCTCGACGAAGGCGAATTCGATCCTTCCGTCAGGCGCAATGACATAGGTGGCCGGAATCGGGAGTTCCCACGAGTCGTCCCCGTTGCGCTCAGCCAGATCGAGGCTGAAGGTCTCGAGAAACACAGCCTTGGCCGCATCGTCCACGCGGAAGGAAAGGCCAAACGATCTGGCGACAACGTTCCCTGGATCAGTTAGCACTTCGAACTCGAGCTCGTTCTTCTCCTTGAACGTGAGCGAGTTGTCTGTCTTCTCCGGCGAGATCGCTACCAGCGACGCTCCGACTTGCTTGAGATCAGGCAACACGGCCTGATATGCCCGCACCTGCAGGTTGCAGTACGGTCACCAGCCGCCGCGATAGAACGCCACGACTGCCGGACCCCGCTCGAGTAGATCGGCGAACTCGACGTCTTTTCCGACAGCGTTCGACAATGTGAAGTTCGGGGCCTGATCGCCCTGTCCCAGTGCCTTGTCGACAGCACCAGAGCTCCGCAACCACTCCGCTGTCCCAGCGAGTTTGTCGTTGATCTCGGCAGGTCGTGTCGCCGAGCCCTCTCTCAGAACCGTGTCGAGTCGCTCCTGCAGTCCCACTCGCTCGTCCGCCATGCAGATCTCCCTCTAGGTGGCGTTCCTTACTCTTTGTCAGTGTTCGCCAGGGTACCAGCCGCGCTTACATTTCGTCAGCGCACTGCTGGCTGGACTATCCTCGGAACGCATGGATGATGAGGCCACGCTCGAGGTTTGCCCGCGACTCACTTTGGCGTTTGACATACTCGGCAAGCGCTGGAGTGCGCTCATACTCGACGTACTCTCGCACCGCCCGGCTCGCTTCAGCGAGATCAAGAATGCGGTGCCCAGGCTCTCAGAGCGCGTCCTGAGCGCGCGGCTCACGGAACTTGTCGACGCCGGCCTCGTCGACAGGATCCAGGACGGCTCGGGCGCCCATCACTACGAACTCACGACCACTGGCGAGCGCCTCAGGCCAGCTCTCGACGCAATCCGAACCTGGGCCAACGACCTCCATACGGCGCGCGCGAGCTGAAGAACCCGTCAAGTTAGGCATCTAGCCCTGTCCGAGGGGCTCGGCTCGTACCTGGCGCCTAGTCGTTGGGAACAACTGCGATCGCCTCTACCTCAATGAGAAGATCAGGGTACGCCAGCCCTGCCACGCGAATGCCTGTGCCGCAGGGGCCGGGCGGCTCCGCGAAAAATTCGAGCCGGACATTGGTCATGTCTTCCCAGTACTGGGTGAGCTCGTCGTCTGCGCCGTCGAACACGTAGTACGTATTGAGCTTGACGATGTCCTTCATGTCCGCGCCCGCTTCGTTCAGAACGGCGCGAATGCTGTTGAAAACGTTCCGGGTCTGTGCCGCGATATCGCCGACTCCGATCGTCTGGCCTTTGTCGTCGGAGGAGATCTGGCCGCCGACGAAGACAAGCTTGGCGTCTTCAACGGCCCACCCCTGTACAAACGGCATCGGCATGCTCCAGTCCCAGTGATTCTCCGGGTTGAGAGGCTGCTTCTTCACGGCTATCTCCTTTGGGTCTGCGCGGGTCAGTCCTCGGGCGGAAACCACGCCATCGCGCGAATTGGCGAGCCCGTCCCGTCTCGCAGGTGAAGTGGTAGCCCGAAGAACCAGAATCGCTGATTCAACAGCTGATCAAGATGAGCGAGGTTCTCGGTGTTCACGATGCCGTACTTCTTGCACACCATGTGCCCGGAGAACTGCATGTCATGGCTGTTGTCAATTCCGGCACAGTCGGTGCCGATGTTGACGACTCCCTTGTTCGCGAGGTACTCGGCCCCGTCCCAGCTGACGCCCGGGAACGCTTCGATAAACGCCTCCGTCGGGAAGGTCCTGTCTCCGTGGTCGAACCAGAGGATCACGATGTCGCCCGGGCGGATCTCCTCTCCCTGCTCAGCGAGGCGCGCTTCAGCGCGTTGAATTGCTTCCGCGGATGCATACCCGCGACCCTCCGGGTCCGGGTCCTGAAATTTCACGTCCGAGAGATCCAGGCACACTGCCTCGCCCCAGTAGAACTCGAGCGGGATCTTGTCGAGGCGAGGCCCTTTCGGGTCGTACTCGATGATCGCATCTGTGTGGGTGCCGCAGTGCTCGCTTATTACAAGGTTGCGAGCTTCGAAGCCGGGATCGGTCTTCCAGATCTCTCGAAATCGTTCGTGATCCTGGTTTGTCGGCGTAAATGTCTTCTGGTGCCCGAACCACTGTGGCATACCTTCGAAGATCGGACGGGAGAGGTCGAGCACTTGACCTCGTCGACGCAAGAGGTCCGCGCCGAGCGCTGGATATGCACCCGGACCCTCCTCGAACGCCATCGCCTTCGCCGCTGCCGACGCCTCGCCGAGACTCATCCTTGGCGGATCTGCACCCACGATCGCTCCTTCCCTAGGAGGTTGGCCCCGCCACCGTCAGCTGCTGGCTGATTGCGTCGATGCTTCGGACGAACACTAAACGTCTAGCGGCCTGGCGGACGCAGTGCGGCGTTGACGTGTTGACAGATGCCCCGAGTTGGGCTGTCGACTCGAGGTGGTCGGCGTGCGCTTCGAACCGCGAGCGGCAAGCCGTTTGTCATGCCGGGGCCGAGACTTGAACTCGGACGGAGCCATCGGCGAGGGGTGTCTATAACCACACCCTCCTTCTCGTCGCCCGCGTGCGAGACCTGAGCCGAAGCCGGTGTGTTTGAACCGGGGGCCTCTGAGGGGTGTCCACAACGACTGCGCCCTGCCGTGGCTCCAACGTCACCTCGGGCATTCTTCGCTCGCCGTCACTGTAGGGATCTATG
>JAUXJK010000284.1 GCA_030624785.1 Actinomycetes bacterium | reverse complement strand
CGTCGGTATCGACGGCAGCCTCTTCGACTTCAACGCCGCCGCCTGGACATCAGCCCGACCCGACGCGCCTAGGCTCCGGGACACCACCGGGACACCACCACTACGTCATTTTGGGACATCCAGCAGCACCCACGCCCCTATGGAATAAGGGATTACTAGTATTCATGGGGCCTGCTCTTATTCGCATCTAAAAATCGTACAGGGCTTGAGCTCAGGCCCCTGGAAGAACTCCAGCAGCGAGCGAGCCACCCTGCAGCACGGCCTCGATCGACCCAGGTCGCGTCAGCGTTCGAATGTCATCGAGCGGATCGCCATCGACAATCACAACATCGGCTCGCCGGCCGGCTTCGAGCGTTCCGGCATCATCGAAGCCAACGACTGACGCCGCGTCGCGCGTCATCGTGAGCATGGCCTGGGCTGGTGTCAACTCGAGGAGCTCGACATACGTACAGACCTCTTCGAGCCCACCTCCCTGCGGAAAGACAGATAGCCCTGAATCGCTGCCCGCGATCAGCGTAATCCCAGCATCGTAGGCGCGCCGGATTGCCTTGGCGTGCTTCTCGTGCGTGACGTTATGGGCCGCGACGATCTCTGCCGGAATGCCAAACTCGGCGCCCTTCTTCGCAAAGGCTGTGTAGAGACCGAGCGTAGGGCAGATCGCAATTCCGGCGTCGAGGACTGCCTGAATTCCTTCGTCGTCAAGGTAGATCGCATGTTCAATCGTGGTGACGCCGGCCTTGGCTGCCTTGATGATCGAGTTTCGAGATTCGGCGTGACAGGCGACCGGACGACCCTTTTCTGTGGCCTCGTCGCACAGCGCCTGAAGCTCCTCGAACGACATCGTGTCGCGATCAGCGGGACAAAGCGGATTGAAGCCGGTGCCGCTCGCTTCGCACTTCACCCAGTCGACGCCGTCTTTTACGTGCTGGCGAACCGCGTCGCGGGCTCCCCACGGTCCGGAGATTATCTCGGTGAGAGCAGCGGCATATTGCTCGCGCTTGAAGATGTGGGTCGGATGCATGTCGCCTAGGCCGCCCCACACAGAAATGATCTGTTTTGAAGCCTTGACGCGCGGGCCCGGAAGGTGTCCTGCCGAGATGGCGTCACGCATCGTGACAGCGATGTTTCCCCGGGTACCGACGTCCCGTATCGAGGTGAAGCCGAGATCAAGAAGCCTCTTCGCATTGACGGCTGCATCGACAGCGGCTCGCTCGAGCGGGCGAGACAACTCAATGGTGTAGGGGTCTGAGACGTCGTCGTAGATCAGGTGCGCATGTGCGTCGACGAATCCCGGGAGGATGGTTTTGCCGGCACAGTCGACGGTCGTATCGACCTGAGGTACGTCGTCGGTGTGTCCAACCCATGAGATCGTCGCCGAATCGATGACCAGAGCGCCAGCTTCAATGACGTCCTCGCCCGTCGCTGGGAAGACGGTTGCGTTGATTAGGGCGAGCTTCATGAGGCCTCCATTTCCATCGGCTCGCAGCGTACATCGGAACAAGCTTCCAGAGCTAGAGGCGCCCGGATCGCAGAACTGCCCACGCGACCCAGAGGCCAAGTAGACCAGCCAGGGAAAACCCGGCGATCGCCAGGACGTGGATGCCGAAAACCTGCGGCCCGCCTTCGGTAAAGGCACCCAGTATCGCCGAGCCGACAATGCCGCCGACAGCAATCACGGCTATGACAAGCCGATTGAAGACGAGATCTAGTCGCCGCGACAGGTTGTCGAGGCCCTCGTGGCGGAAGCCGATCTCAACCTGCCCGTCACGAAGTTCCTCGAGGACGTCGTGCACCTGATGGGGCGCTTCGGCGACGATGTTTCCGTAGGATCGCGTCTCGCGAGTAATCCTCCGGATGACGCGATCCGGCGAAAACCGCTCGCGCATGAGTTCCTTCGCATATGGCCGGGCGACATCAAACACGTTGAACGCCGGGTAAAGCTCGGTACCCACCGCTCCGACCGTTGCGATCGCCTTGTCGAGAAGCACGAATCGCGTAGGGAGCTCGAGGTTCATTCGGTAGATCAACGCGAAGCCTTCACGCACAAGCTGGAGGGGGTCGATCTCACTCAGACCGGCCCCGTAGTAGCGGTCGTAGACCTCTCCCAACTCGGCGACGAACTCTGCTTCGCGCTCCCGCGGAAATCGCACTCCGAGGTCGGCCAGCCGACGGGGCAGCATCTCCACGTTCTCGTTCATGGCGTCGATAAACAGCGCCGTCAGGCGGGATAGATCCTCATCAGAGAATCGACCGGCCTGGCCGAAGTCGACGAGCCCTATTGGACCTTCGGCGAGACAGATGATGTTGGCCGGGTGTGGATCCGCGTGGAAGAAACCGTGACGAAAGATCATCTCCATCCACGCTTCGGCCATCTTGTAGGCGAGTCGTCGTCGTTGCTCCATATCCCAGCTGTCGAAGTCGAGCCGTGACAGCTCGGTGCCGTCGAGATACTCGAGTGTCAAAACGCGCCGCGTCGAGTAAGGCCGATACACGAGGGGCACGCGCACGCCCGGGTTTGCCTCGAAGTTGCGTCTGAACCGCTCAGCATTGCTTGCCTCACGTCCATAGTCGAGCTCGCTGCGAATTGAGCGTGCGAACTCGTCGACGAGAGCGACGGTATCGATAAACCGAAGGGCCTTGACGCGCTCACGAGCGATCTTCGCGGCCTGATATAGCAGCTCAAGGTCGGCCTCGATCTTGTTGGGTGCGTCGGGACGTTGAACCTTGACGACTACATCGGCACCCGTGGGTAGCCGAGCTCGATGCACTTGACCGATTGAAGCGGCCGCCAGGGGCGCCTCCTCGAAATCGACGAACGCTCGGTCGAGGGTTAGCTCGAGCTCTTGTTCTACGACCCGCTCGATCTGCTCGAACGGAATCGAGCTGACATCGTCCTGCAGATGTTTCAGCTCACGAACGATGTCGTTCGGAACGACGTCCGGACGCGTGGAGAGCAGTTGGCCAAACTTGACGAACGTTGGCCCCAGCTCATCGAACATCTCACGAAGACGTTGGCCACGCGCGGTGTTGAGGTTGCCATCATCGATCTGCTGATCACGACCCCAGGGTCGTCGGGTCTCGAACAGATATCCGAAGCCATGTCGCGCCGAGACCTGAGCGATCCGACTAAGCCGACCGAGTCGACGAGGACGTCGGTTCGAGCCGACGTTGCTCACTCGCCGTTCTAGGACGTCGACGACGACTGCTCTTCAGAGCCTGTCGTCATAGGGCCGCCGGACTCATCATCCTGCGCTTCGAGCAGTCGGATGCGATGCTCAAGTTGTGCGATCCGAAGCTCTAGGTCTTCGTGATCTCGGCGCTGAGCGAGACCCAACTCTCCAAGCACGCTTCCGACAGTCTGAGATGCACGGCTACCGATTTTCCCGCTTCCGCCCTTGACACGAACCAGCGCGTCCTCGAGAACGTGTTCGATAAGGCTACGAACGGCCTTGACCGTGTCGCCTGAGCCCTGTGCCTCGTCGGCCTTGGCGCCGGCGTCTGATGCGGAAGCAGCGTCGTTCACTTCGGGCGCATCAGTAGCGTTGCCAGACTCGCCAGGCTCGCCCGAGCCGTTGCTCGATTTATCGTGCTCGTCCATGGGGCTTTGATCGTCGCCGCT
>JAUXJK010000066.1 GCA_030624785.1 Actinomycetes bacterium | reverse complement strand
ACGTGGTGGCTCTAGCCACGCCAGCTCCTCGCGACGCGTAGGCCCGCAAGCGCGAGAGCTATCGACGCGACGGCTGCGAGGATCAGCGCGACGGCCGCGCGGGCCCGCCCTCCGGTCAAGTCGATCTGCGTGGCATCGAGCGCGTAGGTGGCGATTGTGCTGGGGTAGGTCGGCCCGACCGCGAGTGGAACCTCGAACGATCCGAGCACGAACGCGGCTACGACGATCGACCCTAGAACCAGCGGCATGCGCACCGCAGGCCACACGACGTGGCGGAACTGCCGCCAGCTGGATCCACCCAGCACAGCTGCCATCTCCTCGCGCTCGGCCACGTGGCGCCCCATGACCATGAGCAACAAGAGAAGGAGGAACGGGCCCTCCTTGTATGCGTAGACGAGGGTGATGCCAAGTCCGTTAGCGTCACGCACCAGGTCGAACGGGAGACCCCCCAGCATCCGATCGGCGAGGCCACCAGGTGCCAGCCACACGACCGCCACGACCGTGACGAGGACGTGGGGTACTGGCACCGGAAGATTCGCCAGCAGCCGCGTGAGCGTTCCCGTATGCCGCAGATACCAGGCGAGCAGGAGCGCAACTGAGGCGGATGCGATCGTGGCCATCGCCGTCACCTGAAGCGTGAAAAGGGCGGCGTCGTGGAAGGTCCCGTCGCTCAACGTGTCGTGCCAGGCGCTGAGGCTGGCCGGCCCTCCCAGCAGGGTCGGATCGAAGCTCTGGCGCAGCGCGCCGGCTAGCGCCGCTCCGAAGAGAACGACGAGCGTCGTGATCGCGGGCGCGAGCAGGAGGCCGCGCTGTAGGCGCTCACGAGCTAGCGACATCGTCCTGTCTGCGCGCGTGGGATACTCGCCCGATGTTCGACGCACAGGCTCGGGATTGGCTTCGCCCGGCGTTCGATGTCGCAGCACGGCCACTGGCGACGCGACGCGTCGACCCAATGGTCGTAACTCTCTCGGGGCTCGGCGTGGGTATCGGCGCGTGCGTCGCCGTGGCGTTCGAGCGCTGGTGGATTGGCCTCGCCCTCTTCGCGATCAATCGATATCTCGACGGAGTCGATGGTGTGCTCGCTCGCCGCCGTGGCACGTCGGCGGTCGGTGGATTCGTCGATTTCGCTGCCGATCTCATCTTCTATGCGGCTTTCGTGGTCGCTGTCGCGATCGCCGTTCCAACCGCACGGCTTGCATGCGCCGTGCTGCTCGCCGCTTTCTACCTGAACGCCGGTGTGTGGCTCACACTTTCCTCGCTGTTCGAACAGCGAGGAGCCGAGCGATCGGACGATCGGACACTTCGGTTCGTGCCGGGTCTCGTCGAGGGAGCGGAGACGATCCTGGCGTTTGGCGCGTTCTGTGTCTTGCCGGATCACGCTGAGATCATCGCGTGGACATTCGCGGGCCTGATCGCCGTGTCGACGCTGCACCGCGTGACGATGGGTGTGCGCCTTCTTCGCGAGGGGTGACGTCACGATCAATCGTGCACGCGAACGCCGCTCGCCACCGGGGGTTCCTCGCCCGGAATGCGCCACAGGTCAGCCATCGGAAGATCCACGCCGATCGTTTCACCTGCCGCCGGAGCCGTTCCCGGAGCGACACGGGCCTCGAGCGAGAAGCCCGCGCCCGCCAGGGTGAGGCGTACGGTCGTCCCCAGATACGTCGCGTCAGCAACCGTCACGGTGAGAAGCCCATCATGGCTAGGCACCACGCGCTCGGGTCGAATCGTGAACGTGGCGGGACCGTCGGCGCCCTCGACAGGTACGCGTGCATCGCCAATCGCGATCGCGCCGTTTTCCACCATCCCCCGAAACAGATTCGTTGAGCCAAAGAATCGTGCGACCGCCGCACTTGCGGGTCGCTCGAACAGCACCTCTGGCGTGTCTTGCTGCACGACCGTCCCCTCGAGCATCACCGCGACGGACTGTCCCAACTCGGCAGCCTCCGACCGATCGTGTGTGACGAAGAGCGTGGTGAGTTCGCGCGCTTCCTGCAAAGACACAATGAGCGCTCGCAACGACTCGCGTCGGTTCGGGTCAACGGACGCAAGCGGCTCGTCGAGGAGCAGCAGATCAGGTTCGACGCACAGCGCTCGAGCGAGTGCGACACGATGCTGCTCGCCTCCCGACAGGCCACGGATATCGCGGTCGCCGAGCCCCGACAGACCAACTTCGGAGAGGATCTGGCGGGCTCGGTCCGTCCGTTCGCGCTTGCGAGCGCCCGCTAGGCGTAGCCCGAAGGCGACGTTCTCGACGATGCCTAGGTGGGGCAACAGTCTCGGTTCCTGGAACACGACGGCGGTGCGCCGTTGGTTGGCGGAGAGCTCGTCGATCCTCCGATCGTTGAGTCGGATCTCACCTTCGACTGCCGGCTCGAGACCGGCGATTGTTCGGAGCAGCGTCGTCTTCCCTGCGCCGGAAGGCCCCACGAGGACGCCGCGGTGCCCAGGTGCAATCTGTAGCGACGCATTGCGGAGCACCGTGTGGCCGCCAGGTTGTGCGACCACGCCTCGACATTCAAGGCCGGCTATCGGAGGACCTCGGCGATCCACTCCTCTTCGATTGGGCCGACCTCGCTCGCGGCGAGCTCGGGCACGAGCTCGCCGAAGTCGCTGAGGAGGTACGCGCTCTCGGTTGTCGCCGAGAAGGTTGCGCGCTGCGCCTCGGTCAGGAGCGAGAGATCGAGGACTGTCGGCAGTCCGAGGGTCTCGGGATCCGCCTTCTGTGCCTGTAGCGCCGGTTCGAGCAATACGTCCGCGAGAACTTGAGCCGCTTCGGCGTTGGCCGCATTCCGCGGAATGACGACGTATGAGGTATTGACGAGCGCGCCGCCGCCGATCAGGAATGGCCGCGCCGACTCTGGAAACTGACCCTTACTGACCGCGCCCTGAACGAATCCGGGGTCATAACTCATCGCGATGTCTATCTCCCCGTTGGCGAACAGCTCGTTGAGCTCCGCTTCGTTCTCGGGGAAGGCGTCGCCACCGCGATGCTGAAGTTCGCGAAGCTCACGAAGGAGCTCCCAGGCCGCCTCGCTCGAGCCCACCTGTTGGATGACGTTCCGCACGAACGCAGATCCTGTGAAGTCGGGTGGGGCGGGATAGGTGAACCTGCCGGGGTTCTCGCGCGCCCACTCAAGCAGTGCCTCGAACGTCTCTGGCGGAGTCTCGACGGTCTCTGCGTTGTACGCAAAGATGAAAGCGGCGCGGCTCCAAGGTGCTTCTTGGCCATCGGTCGGCACCTGGAAGTCGAGCGCAATCGACGGATCCTCGAGATCGACGTACCTGGAGTTCGGCAGCCCGGACACCCAGTCGGTCAGCCACAGGTCGGCCTCCTTGCCTGCGGCAAAGTTCTCACCGTTGATCCAGATGAGGTCGACGGCGCCGTTCTCCTCGCCTGCGCGGACCTCGGCGATGACTCGTTGCACGGCGTCGGCCGTATCGTCGATTGGAATCCTCTCGATCTCGATTCCACGCTCGCGTGCGGCTGGGCCGACGACATCGTCGATATAGGTGTTGACGCGGGCGTCGCCACCCCACATCCAGAAGCGAACGGTCTGACCCTCGGCTGCGCTCGCGATCTCGTCCCAGCCCGACGCTTCGGCGGCGGGATCCGGGGATGATGCGCCGGCGGTAGGGGCGTCGCTCGCGTCGTCGCCTCCACACGCAGCGGCGACGAACGTCACCACGAGCGCAAGCGCGGCGAGCAGGCTCACGTGCCGTTTCTTACCTTTCATGTCTAGCTGGAGACTAGATCGAGTCGTCGCTTCGGCTGGCGCGGCCGCAGCGGCAACTCCTCGCGCAGCGACGCGATCTCGAGCGGGTCAAGGGCGGAGTGTTGAACGCAGGCGGGCACGATGAGGTCTGAGTCGGGGTGCGCCATGCCGTACGCGCATGCTTGCAGGCGCTCCTGTGTTGTGCGGATACGTGGGTCGTCGCTCATCACGTTCTTCTGGAGCAGATCCCAGGCCGGCTTGACGTCGTCGGCATCCATGAAAGCGTGAAGGGCAAAGGTGATCGCGTTCACGGGGCCGCGCCGAAGGTTGCGGACACCTGCGCGCCGAAGGAGACGTACGCCCCAGCTCGCCGTCGGCACGACAACGGAAGGGTTCGACAGCGCCGCACGGGCAATACGGAGGGCGACAAGTGAGGCCGGCGCGTAGAAGTCCATGCCGCCGACGCTCTTGAAGAAGCCGTCCCGCGCCTTCATGTCTCCTGGATGCTGATCGTCCAGGAGCGGCACGTAGCGATCGCCCGCATAGAACCCCCACACGCTGCGGTTGCAACGCTCATCGCCCACCTGGATGGCCTTGTACGGCAGTCGTACACCGGCAGCCATCTCGATCTGCTCCCACACGCGTTCGTTCGTCAGCTCGCGGAAGTCGTCTTGCCACCGCGTCGGGTTTCCGATAAAGGCTGCGGGCTGGTGTGAAAACAGCCGCCAACCCATCTGGCGGCATTCCCGAATCACATCGGGAATCTGCTCGATGTTCGAACCCGTCACCGTCATGTTGTGGGCGAGATAGTGCGTGATGCCGTACTCACTCTCGAGCCGATTGAACATCTCGCAGAAGCGCTCGCGGAACGGATTGAGTTCGCGCTCGGTTTCGGCACGCTTGATGCCTCGTCGACCGACCATCGTCGTGTCGAAGTGGCCAGCGAACGACAGGTGCTTGAACCGCGGCTCGTCGTTGTCGTCAACCGCGAGCGCGCGCAGGTACTCGTAGTCGAAGTCGCCGTGCGTGAAACTCATCGGCTTGCGCTCGTGTCCGACCATCGCTTGAAGCGCGCGCGCATGATCTTCCGGCGTCAATAGCGACACCTCGCCGCCGATCAGCTGGGCGTACTGCCCGGGCCCGCGGCGCTTTCGCATATAGGCCATCTGCCGATCGACCTCGCGAACCGTGTGGTCGCCGTCGATTCGAACGAGGTTGGCCTCCTTCGAGTGGTAGCAGGGCGTACATCCGAAGTCGCATTTGGGAAAGACGCCGTGCGTCCCCTCGCATGCGGTTGTGTGTCGGCCCATGGTCTGGTTTGCCACCTGAGCGTGGTCGGGCAGTTCATTCCAGACGCGTTCGAGCGCTGTCGCGACCTCGGGGTTGACCGGGCGAGTCGCGAGCTCGATGCGTCGTAGGGTGTCTCGGATGCGTTTCATGGAGGCGTCGATGGAGTTCGATGCGACCGGTGCTCTCACGGGTTCCGCGTCGCCGCGGCGTGCTTCTCAGCCATCGAGCAGCGGTGCGAGCCAGGATCGCGCCTCGTCGATCGAGATACCTCGTCGGGCTGCGTAGCTTTCGAGTTGATCCACGCCGATTCGTCCTATCCCGAAGTAGCGAGAGTCAGGATGGGCGAAGTACATTCCGCTCACGCTCGCTGCAGGCGTCATGGCGCACGACTCGGTCAGCCCCAGTCCGAGTTGTTCAACATCGAGGAGTCTGAAGAGGTCGCGTTTCTGCAGGTGGTCGGGGCAGGCCGGATAGCCAAATGCAGGGCGTATGCCGTGGTAGGGCTCACTGATCAGCTCGGTAGGCGTCCAGCGGCCCTTGGGTTCGTAGCCCCACTCGGCGCGCACTCGTTCGTGCAGGTACTCGGCGAAGGCCTCCGCGAGGCGGTCGGCGAGTGCCTTTGCCATGATCGCGTGGTAGTCGTCGTGCTCGGCCTCGAATGAGGCCGCGAGCTCTTCGGCTCCAAACCCGGCCGTGACGGCGTACGCACCCACGTAGTCGCGGGCGGGCCCGTCGTGCGGCCCAACGAAATCTGCCAGCGAAAGGTTGGGGCGCTCGTCGACGTGTTGTGTTTGCTGGCGGAGGAATGAGAAGCGGGCCACGGTCTCGGTTCGGTTCTCGTCGCTGTACAGAACGACGTCGTCTGCCATGGACGCCGTCGGCCAGAACCCGTACGCACCCCTGGCTTCGAGGAGCTTCTCGTCGACGATCCTCTGGAGCAGCGCCTGCCCGTGCTCGAAGAGCTCCCGCGCTGCGTCGCCGATGGTTGGATCGTCGAGGATGCGCGGGTACTTCCCCTTGAGCTCCCAGGCCGAGAAGAAGAATGTCCAGTCGATGTAGCGCGTCAGGGTTTCGAGGTCGACCTCGATCGACCTCGCGCCCATGAACAACGGCGTGTCGATGACTGTCTCGTCCCAGTCGAGCCCGAGACGCCTCGCCGTCGCGTCTTCGTACGAGAGCAGTTGTTTGCGTGAGCGTGAGTCATGGCTCGCTCGGGCGGCGTTCTGCTCTTCGCGGACATCGATCATGAAGGATTCACGGCGATCCCCGTCTCGCAACTTCGAGACGACATCGATCACGCGCGAGGCATCGAGCACGTGCACAACCGGCCCGTCATATGCCGGAGCGATCTTTACCGCCGTGTGTTGCCTCGAGGTCGTCGCTCCCCCAATCAGGAGAGGGAGGTCGAGCTCGCGTCTCGTCATCTCCTCCGCGACGCCGACCATCTGCTCGAGCGAGGGCGTAATCAGGCCCGAGAGCCCGACCATGTCACAGCCTTCCTCGACGGCGGTCGTGAGGATCGTGTCGGTGTGAACCATCACGCCCAGGTCGATCACGGTGTAGTTGTTGCATCCGAGAACAACGCCGACGATGTTCTTGCCAATGTCGTGCACGTCTCCCTTGACGGTGGCAAGCACGACCTTGCCTTGCGTGTCACTGCCCTCCTTCTCATCCTCCATGAACGGCTCAAGATAGGCGACCGCACGCTTCATCGCCCTGGCGCTCTTGACGACCTGTGGGAGGAACATCTTCCCGTCGCCAAACAGGTCGCCGACCACGCGCATGCCGTCCATGAGCGGGCCCTCGATGACGTGCAGCGGCCGTTCGTAGGCGGCGCGTGCCTCCTCCGTATCGTCCTCGATGAAATCGACGGTCCCGTGAATGACGGCGTAGGCGAGCCGCTCCTCGACGTTGCCTTCGCGCCAGGTGAGATCGTGGGTTCGCCGTGTCCCCTCACCGCGCACCGTCTCGGCCAACTCGACGAGACGCTCGGTCGCGTCGTCACGACGGTTGAAGATGATGTCTTCGACGTGCTCGAGCAGGGTCGGTTCGATGTCTTCGTAGAGAATCAACTGTCCCGCGTTGACGATGCCCATGTCGAGCCCGGCTCGGATCGCGTGGAAGAGAAACGACGAGTGGATCGCCTCCCGGACAACGTTATTGCCGCGAAACGAGAACGAGAGGTTGGAGATTCCTCCGGACACGAGCGCGCCCGGACATTGCTCTTTCAGGAGTGCGGCGGCTTCGATGAAAGCCTTGGCAAACTCGTTGTGTTCCTCCATGCCGGTGGCTACAGCGAGAACGTTCGGATCAAAGATGATGTCTGTGGGAGCAAAGCCAGCCTGCTCGACGAGCAGGTCGTAGGCGCGCTTGCAGATCGCGAGCTTGCGCTCGACCGTGTCAGCCTGACCTTCCTCGTCGAATGCCATCACCACGACTGCAGCGCCGTAGCGCCTGACCTGGCGAGCCTGCTCGAGAAACTCGCTCTCGCCCTCCTTGAGGGAGATGGAGTTGACGATTCCCTTGCCCTGGATGCATTTCAATCCGGCCTCGATCACGGACCATTTCGAGCTGTCGACCATGATCGGTAGGCGCGCTATCTCTGGCTCGGACGCGATCATGTTGAGGAAACGAGTCATGGCGGCTTCCGAGTCGAGCATGCCCTCGTCCATGTTCACGTCGAGAACGTTCGCGCCGCCTCGCACCTGATCGAGGGCTACCTCAAGAGCAGTCTGATAATCGTCGTTCTTGATGAGCTCGGCGAAGCGTTTCGAGCCGGTCACGTTGGTGCGCTCACCGATCATGACGAAGTTCGACTCTGGCGTGATGGTGAACGTTTCGAGCCCCGAGAAAGTCGGTTGGCGCAGGGCGGCGTCTGGCACGTCGCGAGGTGGCTTGTCTGCGACCGCGGCCACGATCGCGGTGATGTGGGCTGGCATCGTGCCGCAGCAGCCGCCAACGAGGTTTACCAGGCCATCGTCAGCGAACGCTCCGAGCAACGCGCTCGTGGTGTCTGGTTCCTCGTCGTAGCCGCCGAACTCGTTCGGGAGGCCGGCGTTCGGGTAGCACGAGACGAGCGTAGTGGCAACGTTCGAAAGCTCTGAGAGGTAGGGGCGGATCTCGGTCGCTCCGAGCGAACAGTTGATACCCACGGCCCACGGATCGGCGTGAGCGACCGACGTCCAGAATGCGTCGACCGTTTGTCCCGAGAGGTTGCGACCACTGCGATCGACCACGGTGACCGAGAGCACGATCGGTATAGCGTCTGCAAGCTTGCGCTCGTCGAGCACATCGCGGCAGGCCATGAGTGCCGCCTTGCCGTTGAGCGTGTCGAAGATCGTCTCCGCGAGGAGAATGTCGATGCCGCCATCGAGGAGACCGCTCACCTGCTCTCGATACGCCGCATACACCTCGTCGAACGTAACCGTCCGAAAAGCCGGATCGTTCACATCGGGCGAGAGTGAGAGCGACTTGTTCATCGGGCCGAGCGAGCCAGCCGCAAAGCGGGGCTGCTCTGGCGTGATCGCACTCCAGTGCGCACATGACTCCTTGGCTATCGAGGCGGCCGCTCGATTGAGTTCGGCCACATGGCCCTCGAGGCCGTAGTCGGCCTGCGCGATCGCCGTCGCGTTGAACGAGTTCGTGGTCACGATGTCGGCCCCAACTTCGAGAAAGGCGTCGTGGACGCTCGCGACGACGGCGGGCTGGGT
>JAUXJK010000065.1 GCA_030624785.1 Actinomycetes bacterium | reverse complement strand
GGGTTGCACCAGACGCCTGAGCAGGTCGTCGCGGCCGCTGTCGACGAGGATGCCGACGCGATTGGCATCTCGATACTCTCGGGCGCGCACATGACGCTCGTTCCCAAGGTCGTTGAGGGCTTGCGTGCCCACGAAGCCGAGGACGTACTCGTTCTGGTTGGTGGCACAATTCCGCGTGATGACGCCAATGAGTTGCAGGGCGCCGGGGTTGCCGCCGTCTTTACTCCAGGTGCATCGATGTCGGAGATCATCACGTTTCTGAACGAGAAGCTAGCCGCCTGATCTCGCACGTGACATTCGGCTCGCGTCGACGAGCGCCGGGTTCGGACAGCCGGAGATCAATCTCGGGGTAATTCCGGGCTGGGGCGGAACCGTTCGACTCGCCCGTGCCACCTCACTCGGCTTTGCCAAGGAGCCGATCTTCAGCGGTAGATTGGTCGACGCCGACGAGGCGCGAGAACGGGGCCTTGTCAATGCGGTGCATGAGCCCGACGAGCTCGTAGACGCTGCGTTGGACCTCGCCGCCGTCATGTCGCAGAAGAGCCCGCTTGCGATGGCGTACGCGAAGGAATCGGTCGGTCTGGCGCTCCACGCCGACTACAAGGAAAGCCTCGAGACCGAAGGTCGTCTCTTCTCGATGATCTTCGCAAGCGCGGATCAAGCCGAAGGCATGAGTGCGTTCATCGAGAAACGCGATCCGAAGTTCATCGGGCGCTAGGCAGCGAGAGCGGAATGCGACCGTTGTCGGACGCGTCCCGGTAGTCTCCCTTGACGGGAGTCTCTCCCCGGAGGCTGAGAGGGCATCACGAGATGCCGACCGCAGAACCTGATCTGGGTCATGCCAGCGAAGGGACCGCTATGAGCGACGAGTTCACGATCAACGGCCGCACGTTTGGATCACGCCTGATCCTCGGGACGGGACGCTACGCGACGCTCGACGCGATGCGCTCCGCGGTCGATGCCGCTCAGGCTGAGATGGTGACCGTGGCGGTCAGGCTCGTCGACTTCGATGCGCCCACGGGGAAGGCTGATATCACCGAGGCGCTGCCCGACGATGTCCTCCTCTTGCCGAACACGGCGGGTGCGCGGACAGCGGAGGAGGCAGTGCGCTTTGCGCGTCTCGCCCGAGCGGGGGGGTTGCCAGCCTGGGTGAAGCTCGAGGTTATTCCCGATCAGCGCTACCTACTGCCTGACCCGGTTGGAACACTTGAGGCAGCTGAGGAACTGCTCGCAGATGGGTTTACCGTTCTCCCATACATCAATGCCGATCCGGTTCTCGCGGCACGACTCGAAGGGCTCGGGTGTCACGCGGTCATGCCGCTCGGGTCCCCGATCGGCTCGGGCCGCGGCCTGAAGCTGCGCGATTCGATCCGGATCATCGTTGAGCAAGCAACCGTGCCGGTAGTGATCGACGCGGGGCTTGGCGCGCCCTCACATGCTGCGGAGGCGCTGGAACTCGGCGCAGACGCCGTGCTTGTGAACACGGCTATAGCGGTGGCGGACGAGCCCGCCGTCATGGCGGACGCATTTCGTCTCGCCGTGCTCGCGGGGCGCCGCGGCCGTCTCGCGGGTCTCATGGAAGAGCGCGAGCGGGGCACGGCTTCCTCGCCGACGTCGGGGCTCCTCGGCGGTAGTTAGGGGCCGTCTTGTCGGACTCCAAGAGCTCGAACGCAACCATCCGTGTCAATGGGCGCCAGCACCCGGCTGAGGCTGGAATGACGATTGCACAGCTTCTCGAGCGGCTCGAAATCACGTCGCGATACGCGCTCGTAGAACGCAATGGTTGTCCGGTGCCTCGCGAATCGTTCAGCGTGGTTGAACTCGCTGCCGGGGATGAGGTCGTGGTGGCCCGGCCTGTCGCGGGCGGCTAGGTCCCCATGTCCGGACTCGACGACCGCCGGCTGTATTTGATCACCGATGCCCGGGACGGGCTCACGCGGCTTCTCGAACGCGCAATCGCTGGTGGTGTCGAAGTGGTTCAGGTTCGTGACAAAGCGCTGCCCGACGCCTTGCTCCTGCCACGCCTGGAGGCTGCTCGCGAGGTAGCCGCAAGCTACGGCGTTCCGTTCGTAGTCAATGACCGTCCAGATCTTGCACGTCTCGTCGGTGCTGATTTCGTCCACGTCGGTCAAGACGATCTTCCGGTCGAGGCGGCGCGGACGTTCGCGATCGCCGTTGGGCAGTCGACACATGCCGAAGCGGAGATTGCTCGCACGACCGCCGACTACATTGGAGTTGGCCCCGTCTTTGCGACGCCGACGAAGCAGGGTCGAGCGCCTGTTGGTCTGGCACTCGTTCAGTACGCAGCGAAATCAGCTCGGTGTCCCTGGTTTGCGATCGGCGGCATCGACCTCGACACCATCGATGAGGTGCTGGAAGCGGGGGCGACACGCGTCGCAGTCGTTAGAGCGATCGTTGAATCGTCCGAGCCCGAATCCGCCGCTCGCGCGCTCTACTCGCGGATCGAGCTCTTCGGCGACGGTGCGTAGCCGTTGGCGATGCGGTCACTCGAAATGACTGTGGTCTCTGGGGAGGTTGACGCCGAAATCAACCGACGAGTACCGACGATCTCGACGCCGTCGGGGTGAACCGTCGTTTGCCTCGCGGGTGTCCGGTGCGCCGCGCTACAGTACCGCCGCTATGAAGATCGCCGTCTGCGTCAAAGAAGTGCCGGACACCAGCGCTTCCAAGCGAATCGATCCCGAGACTTTGCGCCTCGACCGTTCGGGTGAAGGCGCCCTGAATCTCGGGGATACAAACGCGATCGAAGCAGCTCTTCGCATCAAGGAATCCTCAACGGACTGTGAGGTCGTCTTGATCTCGATGGGCCCGGAAAGTGCGATCAACTCACTTCGGAAGGGCCTTGCTATGGGCGCTGACCGCGCAGCTCTCGTGAGTGACCCGGGCGCCGAAGGGTCGGACATCATTGGAACCACGAACGTGCTCGCCGCAGTTCTCGCGAGTGAAGCACCGGATCTCACACTGTTTGGACAACAGTCCGCAGATTCCGACGGTGCCGTTCTGTGGGCTGCGGTTGCCGATCGATTGCAGCAACCATTCATGTCTCAGGCGACGAATCTTGAGCTGGAATCCGGAAACGCCAAGGTGAAACGTCAGACTGAATACGGGTACGACCTCATCGAGGCACCGCTGCCGTGTGTCGTTGCCGTGTCCGACGGCATTAATGAGCCGCGATATCCGTCGCTCAAAGGCATCATGGGCGCAAAGAAGAAGCCGCAGGAGATTCTTGGCCTGGATGGCATCGGCGTCAGCGCGGAGGAAACCGGCACAGCAGGCTCTCGCACGGAGGTTCGCGCCCTGAATGATCCGCCTGCTCGCGGGGAGTCCCAGGTAATCGAAGCTGATGGTGAAGCCGCCGCGCGCGTACTCGCATTCCTCAACGAGAAGAAGCTGGTCTAGCGCCCGTGCGATCGGGCTAGACGAAACAATGTCCACAGTCGTGTATGTTGAACAGCACGAGGGTGAGGCCCAGAGAGACTCTCTGGGGTTGCTCAGCCAAGCTGCCGGCTTGGGCTCAGACGTATGTGCGGTCGTCCTCGGCGAGCAGGCTGCAGCCGTTGCCGCCGGCCTCGGAGCGTATGGCGCGACGCGCGTCTACGTCGCCGATAGCCCGGCTCTCGCCTCACCGCTTCCACAGGCGCGAGTCGATGCGCTAGAGGCCCTCATCTCTGAACATGGCTTCGAGAATGTGCTGTTCGCGTCGTCCGTCCTGACGGCCGACGTTGCCGCAGGCCTCGCAAGCAGGCTTCGCGCAGGTCTCAACTGGGGCCTGGTCGACCTTCGCGTCGATGGTGGCCAACTCGTCGGGACCCAACCCGCGCTGGGCGACTCCGTGTTCGTCGACGTTGGTTGGACATCAACGCCAAGACTTGCGCTTGTGCGGACAGGAGCCTTTGAACCGAAGAACGTCGGTGGCGACGCCGAGGTGATCCCATTCGTGCCTGAGATCGCTGAGTGGTCGACACGTGCGACGCTCCTCGATCGCGAGAAGACGGTGAGCGAAGGGCCAGCAATCGAGGAGGCCGAGATCATCGTCGCGGGAGGGAGAGGTCTGGGCGCTCCCGAGCACTTCAGTGTGGTCGAAGTGCTTGCCGCTGAGCTAGGTGGCGCAGTCGCCGCGACACGTGCTGTTGTCGATGCGGGTTGGTACCCGTACTCCACGCAAGTAGGGCAGACGGGCAAGACCGTGACGCCCAAGCTCTACATCGCCTGTGGCATCTCCGGCGCGATCCAACACAAGGTTGGCATGCAGAACGCCAGCGTGATCGTGGCGATCAACAAGGACAAGAATGCGCCGATATTCGACTACTGCGACTTTGGCGTGATCGGCGATCTTCACGAGGTAGTCCCGAAACTGGCCGAGTTGGTTCGGCAGCAGAAGAGTGGATGACGCGACCTTCTGAGTTTGCTCCAACCCTGCCGGCGGGCAACTTCATTGCAGCGCCGTCCGACCCGCTCGATGAGCGCATTGAGGTTGGTATCTGCATTGTTGGCGGCGGGCCGGCCGGCTTGGCCGCTGCGATCCGAATCGGTCAACTCCTCCAGGACCGTCCAGAGTTGGCTGAGTCCCTCGGCGAGATTCCAGTTGCGGTAATCGAGAAGGGAAAGTCGACCGGTTCGCACCTCCTGTCGGGCGCGGTCGTAAACCCACGCGTGTTTCGTCAGTTGTTTCCGGGCATGCCTGCCTCCGAGATGCCATTCATCCAGTCTGTAGAGGCCGAGGCGGTCTACTACCTCACGCGAAAGCGCGCCCTGCGAATTCCAACGCCGCCGTCCATGATGAACCACGGAAACTACGTGGCTTCAGTGAGCGAGATTGGACGCTGGCTTGCCGAGAAGGCGGAAGAGCTTGGCGTAATGATTGTCCCGGCGACCGCTGCCGACAAACTGCTCGTCTCGGGTGGTCGCGTCGTCGGTGTTCGAACGGGCGACAAGGGGCGCGATCGCGCCGGTGCGGAGCTAGGCAACTTCGAACCGGGCGGTGACATCGTCGCCAAGGCTACGATTCTCGCGGAAGGCACACTGGGCCATCTGAGCACGGCGGCCGTCGAGAGGTTTGGCCTGCGACAGGATCCACAGGTCTGGGCCCTTGGCGTCAAGGAGGTGTGGGACGTACCCAAGCCGCTGCCCCACATCGTCCACACCATGGGGTGGCCTTTGCGTGGCGGACGCAAGTACCGGGAGTTCGGCGGGAGCTTCATCTATCCCATGGGGCCGGACAAGCTCGCTGTCGGCCTCGTAGTTGGCCTCGATCATCGAGATGCGACGGTTTCGGTCCACGACATGCTTCAAGAGCTAAAGACTCATTCACTGGTGCGGGGCATGCTTGAAGGTGGCTCACGTGTGGCATGGGGCGCCAAGACGATTCCTGAAGGCGGCCTCCAGGCCGTCCCAGAGAAGCTGCATTTTCCGGGAGGCGTCATCACTGGCGACGCTGCGGGGCTGGTCAACGTCCCCGCACTCAAGGGAATTCACTATGCGATGCGATCAGGGATGCTCGCCGCCGAGACCACACTTGCAGCCGTCCAGCCCGGGCACACTGCCTGGTCACCGGGAGCACTCGCGGGCTATGACGAAGCGCTCAAGAGCGATTTCGTCTGGAAGGAGCTCAAGCGCGTCCGGAACATGCGGCCCGCATTTCGCAACGGCCTCATGGCCGGCGCCGCGGTTTCGGGATTGGCAACGGCAAGCTTTGGCGCGATGCCGCCATCGTCGGCGAAGTTGGAGGCGGATGCCGACTCCGAGATGTTCGTAGGCAAACGAGACCGAACGTACCCGGAACCGGATGGGAAACTCACGTTCGACAAGCTTTCGAGCGTATACCTGAGCGGCAACGAATCCCGCGACGATGCACCGAGTCACATCCACGTGCGGCATCAGGTGCCACGTGTCGTCGCCGAAGCATGGGCGAACATGTGCCCGGCGCAGGTGTACGAAGTAGCTTCAGGCGGCACCTCAGCTGAGAACGTCGATGTTGAGGTCACACCGTCCAACTGTGTCCAGTGTGGCGCGATCAATGCCAAGGGTGGGCGCCTCACGCCTCCCGAGGGCGGCGACGGGCCCGACTACAAGCTCGCCTAAACGATGCGCTCTCGCATGAGGGCTGATCCAGGTGACACCGGGGGAGGGGCCCTTCGGGTTGAAGACGTTGAGGCGGCCGCACGTGCCGTCGCCGGGCGCGTCGTTCGAACGCCGTGCGTTCGCGCCGCGTGGCTCGATGAGTACGTCGGCGCGAGCGTGTATCTCAAGGCAGAACTGCTCCAGCACACTGGATCATTCAAGGTTCGAGGCGTTCTCAACCGCCTAGCTCGGATGCCACAAGAGGAGCGCGACCGTGGCGTGATCGCCGTATCGGCGGGCAACCACGCACAAGCCCTCGCGTATGGGTGTCAGCTGGAGGAAATCGACTGCGCCATCGTGATGTGGGACAGCGCGAGCCAGGCCAAGAAATCTGCAACCGTCGCGTTCGGAGCAACTGTCGATGACTCAGCTACGGGTCCCGCGGACGCGTTCAGGCGAATGGAAGAGATTCGCGCCGAATCGGGCAGGGTGCTGATCCACCCATTCGGGGATCCCGCCGTCGTCGCGGGCCAGGGAACGACAGGCCTGGAGTTACCGCGCGATGTGCCGAATCTCGACGCCGTCGTTGTGCCCGTCGGCGGGGGTGGCCTGGTCTGCGGAATCGCAGCCGCTTTGCGTCGGGGCGATAAGGGGCCACGCATCATCGGTGTCGAGCCTCGGGGCGCCGCTGCCCTGGCTGCAGGCGTCGATGCTGGAAAGCCCGTGACGATAGAGCCCTCTTCGGTTGCCGATGGACTGCTTGCCCCGTTTACGACGCAGCTCTGCATTGATCTGGTGGGATCGCATGGAATTGAGCTTCTTGACGTCGGTGAGCCAGAGATCACGGCCGCGATGCGCCAGACGTATGCACGCGGAAAACTCGCATGCGAGCCGGCGGCAGCCGCCGGAGTCGCCGCTGTCCTGTCCGGGAAAGTAACGGCCCCGGCTGGAACAAGCGTCGCCGTGGTCGTGTCAGGGGGCAACGTCGATACCTTGGTCGCCTCTGATATTCTTGCTTCGCGATGAAGACGGAAATACATCCCGAATACGTGTTTGCGAAGGTTCACTGCGCGTGCGGCAATGAGTTCGTGACGCGATCGACGAAGCCTGGACTCCAGGTCGAGGTCTGCTCTGAATGCCACCCGTTCTATACGGGCAAGCAGAAGCTCATTGACACGGGCGGCCGCGTTGAGCGTTTCCAGCGTCGGCGCGCCAGAGCGCAACAGGCGCAGGACTAGCCGGCATCCTTCGGACTACTTCTCCGCTCGAGCCCGGCTGCCGATAGCTCTAGGATGCGCGCAAGCCCCTGCAAGCCCAGAACCGTCGAGTCATGAGCGCACCGATCGGTGGTCAGGCAGTGTTGGAAGGCGTAATGATGCGCGGTCCAAACGTCTGGTCCGTCGCCGTGCGAAAGCCCGACGGAGAGATCGCCGACGTAAACCGTGAGGTCACATCGGCGCTTGCCAAACACAGGTGGATGCGCCTGCCTGTGATCCGCGGCGTTGTTGCGTTAGGCGAAGCGCTCTCGATCGGGTTCCGAGCCCTGTCGATCTCGGCGAACTACGCCGCCCAAGAGGAATCTGACGAAGGCGAGCCGTCTGCCGAGATCTCCCGCGGGCAGATGTTCTTTGCGTTTGCGATCGCGATCGGCTTCGTGCTCGTTCTGTTCAAAGTTGGTCCGGCGCTAATCACAGATCGGCTACCCGTTGGCGACGGCGCCTGGTTCGTGATCGTCGAAGGCATGATTCGCGTCACGATCTTCGTTGCGTACCTTTCGCTTATTTCTCTGCTGCCCGACCTGCGGCGCGTGTTTCAATATCACGCCGCCGAGCACAAGGCGATCA
The DNA here is from genome assembly GCA_030624785.1 of Actinomycetes bacterium. Lineage (GTDB taxonomy): Bacteria > Actinomycetota > Thermoleophilia > Gaiellales > Gaiellaceae > JAUVPB01. The sequence continues at coordinate 808 of JAUXJK010000065.1, read as the reverse complement.
ACGCCTATGAGTCAGGCGATCGGCTCGAACCGAGCATCGTTCAGCGCTACAGCCTGATCCACGTTCGTTGTGGCACCGCCTTCCTGCTCTACGTCATGGTCGTGGCGATCTTCGTGTTCGCTTTCTTTGGGCGACCTGCCTGGTACTGGCTCGTCATAACGCGGATCCTGCTGCTGCCGGTCATCGCTGGAATTGCCTACGAAATTATTCGGTTCGCCGGCAAGCACCCGCAGAATCCAGTGCTTCGAACGATGCTCTACCCGGGCCTGCTGTTGCAGCGCCTTACAACTCGCGAGCCAACGCTCGATCAGGTCGAGGTATCGATCCACGCTCTGAAGGAAGTCCTTCGCATTGAAGGACGCGACACTCCGGGAACGGAGTCGATCGTCGGTGGTGACGATGGGCGCGAGCCAGTCGAGATCATGGCCTAGGTCCCGGGTGGGTCAAGGGAACGCTAAGTATCCTTGCGCTCGTGTCGAGACTTGAAGCACTGATCGTTGAACTCGAGCGCTCCTACGAAGAGGCGCAGACCCAGATGTCGGATCCGGCGATCTTCAACGATCATCGTGAGGCCGCTGCCGCCGGGCGGCGGCTCAAGGAGCTAGAGGAGGCTTACAAACTGGCGTGCGCCTGGCGTGAAGCTCGTGCGGATGTAGAAGCGGCGAGCGATGATCCGGAGCTGCGCGAGATGCTCCCCGATGCAGAGGCTCGTGTTGCGGAGCTCGAGGACGAGCTTCGGCAGGCTCTCGTAGCTCGCGACCCTAACGACCAGCGCGACGTAATCGTCGAAGTGCGCCAGGGTGTGGGC
>JAUXJK010000361.1 GCA_030624785.1 Actinomycetes bacterium | reverse complement strand
CGTCGGCGCTACAGCAGGATGTCGCACGCGAGCTTGGCAAGCACGCGGGAGGCATCTCTTACCTGCGCCAGCTCGACACGCTCGTCTGCGCAGTGGCATTCCGCGACGTTCCCGGGGCCAAACGTGATGGCTTCGATGCCGCCGTGGTTGACGAGGTCACCGATGTCGCTCGAGAAAGGTGTGCCCCAAAGCTCGCTTGGTTTCTCGGTGATCGCCTCGGCCGCAGATAGAGCCTGGGCTGCAAAGGCGGAGTCGCGACTGATCTCGGCTGCCTCGAACGCTGATCGGTATCGCGAGATCTCGAAGTCGAAATCAGGGTCGTCGCTCTTCAGCGGTTCCAGGAGTTGACGCAGTGTCTCCATCTCGCCTTCGACTGTCTCTCCCGGCAGCAGGCGACGATCGACCGTGATCTCGCAGAAGTCGGGAACGGAGTTCTCCTTGACGCCTCCACGAACGATGCCGGGTGTGCAGGAACCGCCGGGTAGGAGGGGATGCGGTTTCGAACCGACGTCCCGGTCGTAGGCCTTGATGACATCCAGAACGGCGCCGAGCCGATACATCGGGTTCACACCGAGATGAGCTCGGCTTGCATGGATCGAGCGACCGTTGATTCTGATCGTGTACCAGGCTGTGCCGCGCTCGGCCGCGGCGACGCGGAGTTCCGTCGGCTCAGTGACGATGCCATATTCGCCCACAAAGCCCGCATCGATCAACGACCGGGTGCCGGGCTCGCCACGTTCCTCGCCGATCGCAAACTGCAAGACGAGGGAACCTTTGAGAGCGTCAGCATGCTTCGTGAGATAGTGGGCAACAGCGATCTGCGCCGTCAGGCCTGCCTTCATGTCGCAGGAGCCGCGACCGTACATGTAGCCGTCCCGGATCTCCGCGCCGATCGGATCGGTGCTCCAGGAATCGGGGTCGTCGATCGGGTGGGTGTCCATGTGGCCGTTGAGCACGAGACGGGGTCCGTCGCCGCTCCCCTCGAGCACGGCGCCAACGGAGGGCCGGCCCGGCAGCGACTCGACCATCGTCACCTTCGCCGACGTCGGTTCGAGCCACGCCGCTACGCGAGCGGCCATTCCGGCCTCGTACACGCCGACCTCGTTCCGGCTGTCCTCTCTGACGAGACTTGCCAGCACGTCGTTGACGAACTCCTGACTGAGACTCTCGTCAGCTTTCAGAGTGTCGATCTCGCCCGGCCCGCCCACGTGCGGGAATCGTTACACGTCGAAGCGGCGCGCGCGGGCCGAAGCTCAACGAAGTACTCTTGTCGCCCGCGCGAAGCGCGCCAACTGCGTCCGAGGGGAGCACGACTGTGAGCGAAGATCTCGTCACAATGAACGCCGAGCCGTGGGAACTCGAGTTCGACCCGAGCACGACGGCTCTCATGGTCATCGACATGCAGAACGACTTCACGCTGGCCGGCGGCTACTGCCACCAGTACATGGAGGCGCGCGGCATGGGCGACGACGCGATCGCAACGCTGCGAACGCCGATCGAGCCGATCCAACGCTGCCTTGAGGCGGCGCGAGGCGCCGGGATGAAGGTCATTTACACGATTGAGAGCCACTGGGCCGACCTCTCAGACGCGGGGCCGTCGAAGATGGACGGAACGATTCGCGTCGGCGCACCCATTGGCGCTCAGGGCCCGCACGGCCGCAATCTCGTCCGCGGCGACTGGGGCACTGAGGTCATAGATGAGCTCAAGCCGCTCCCCGACGAGCATGTGCTGCACAAGGCCGGCAAGGGCGGCTTCGTCGCAACCGACCTCGATCTGATCCTGCGAAGCGCCGGAATCACGCACCTCGTGTTCACCGGCATCACGAGTGACTGCTGCGTCCTCTTCACGCGCCAGGGTGCGCGGGATCGCGGGTACCACACGGTTCAGCTCTACGATGCCTGCGCGGCGAGCGTCCAGGAGAACCACGACGCGATCTACAACATGATCCGCACGCATCCAGAGGCCTTCGGGCTCATGGGTACCTCGGAAGCGTTCGTCAACGCCGTCGCGCCTGTCGCGGCACACGCGTGAGCGGCGACATCAAGATCACGAAGTTCGAGGACGGCGCGCTGTACAAACGACGCGGCGGGACGATGCACTTCGTCCACTGGCCCGGTTCCGGCTCGAAGGACATCGCCGTTCACTACCTGCAGCTCGAGCCCGGTGAAGAGTTCGCCGAGCACATCCACGAGGAGTCGATCGACGTGATCACGCTCATCCAGGGGAAGGGCGAGATCATCAGCAAGGGCGTTGTGTACCAGGTCGAGGCAGGGCAGTCGATCTACGTTCCACCGAAGACGCCACATGGCGCGCGCAACACCGGTACCGAGACGTTGATTTCGATCGACGTGCTCACGCCCCCAGACCCGGTGATGTACGCGGAACTCGCCGCTGACCAAGCAAAGGAGAGCTAGCAATGGGTCAAACCACGGAAGGCGTCGTCCTCTGGGAGGAGTTCACCTGGCCTGATCTGGCTGAACGCCTCGAAGAGATGAAGATGGTCATCTGGTGCTTCGGCACGACCGAGCAGCACGGGCCGCATCTTCCACTGAGTGTTGACACCATCGACGTGATGGAGGTCGCCAGCCGCGTCTCGACACGGACGGGCGTGTTCCTGATTCCTCCAATGACGTATGGGTGCTCCCAGATGCACGGACGGGCCTTTCCGGGCACGCTGT
>JAUXJK010000182.1 GCA_030624785.1 Actinomycetes bacterium | reverse complement strand
GTGCTCTGCGAGCACACCGTCTGCTGCGAGCTCCATCGCGAGATTGAGTGCGGTCTGGCCGCCGAGTGTCGGCAGCAGCGCGTCGGGGCGCTCCCGCGCGATGACCTGTGCCACCGATTCGGCATCGAGCGGCTCGATGTAGGTCGCGTCGGCCCATTCGGGGTCGGTCATGATCGTGGCCGGATTGGAGTTGACGAGCGCCACCCGCAGGCCTTCGGCCCGCAGCACGCGGCACGCCTGCGAGCCGGAGTAGTCGAACTCGCACGCCTGCCCGATTCGAATCGGCCCGGACCCGATGATCAGCACGCTCTCGAGATCTAGGCGCCTTGGCACGTCTCCGCAATTCGATCGAAGAATGGAAGCGCATCGTGGGGTCCCGGTGCAGCCTCGGGATGGAACTGCAACGAGAAGAAGTCCTCGCCCTCGAGCCCCTCGACGGTCTCGTCGTTCAGAGAAACGTGACTGACTTCAGCACGATCGCCCGGATCAACCGCGAAACCATGGTTCTGTACCGTCACGAGCACGCGGCTGCTCTTGCGCACGCGTACGGGATGGTTGGCACCCCGGTGCCCGAAGGGAAGCTTGTACGTCTTCATGTCGAGCGCCAGCCCGAGGAGCTGATGGCCGAGACAGATGCCAAAAACAGGGCGCTCGCCGAGCAGACCGCGGATGGTTCCAACCGCGTCTCCGAGCTGAGCGGGATCTCCCGGGCCGTTTCCAACAAGAATCGCGCGCGGATCGGTCGCGAGAATCCGTTCGGCGCTCCAGGTCGGCGGAATCACGGTCACCTCGAGCGAGCGATCAACGAGGTTTCGAATGATCGAGCGTTTGCAGCCGAAGTCCATCAGCGCGACACGTTTGCCCTCGCCGACAACGTAGGAGTCGGTGGTCGCAGCGTCGATCGCCAGAGGAGGTGCGAGCAGGTCGTCGCCGACGCCGCGCTCATAGTCGAGGTGTGGCTCCGAGCGAGCCTTGGCGAGCAGCTCGTCAACGCTTCCGACCCCGAGCGCGCAGCGCATCGCACCCTGAGAGCGCACATGGCGGACGAGCGAACGCGTGTCGACGTCGTCAAGCGCAACCACACCCTGCTCCTCCAACCAGGCTGACCACGCAGGGCGTGAGCGACGCATGATCACGCCACGCGTCCACACGCGATCTGACTCGATTCGATCCTCCGCAACCCCGTAGTTGCCGATCAGCGGGTAACTGAAGATCAGCACCTGCGCGTGATAGCTAGGGTCGGTCACGGCCTCCTGATATCCGGCCATCGTCGTGGTGAAGCAGATCTCGCCCGACGACGTGCCCGACGCGCCGACGGCGCGGCCCGACAAGGTCGTGCCGTCTTCGAGAACGAGATGGGATTCGTGCATAGGGTTTGCATTATACGCAGATTCCTGCATAATAGGCAAATATGTACTCGGCCACAATCATCGGAGCGTCCGGCTATTCCGGTCAGGAGACCCTCGACCGCATTCTCAGGCATCCTGAGCTCGAGCTGGCCGCCCTGGGCTCGGACACTTACGCAGGCCAGCCAGCGTCGAGCCTCGACCCCCGGCTCGCCCGCAGCTCGAAGCCCGTACCGGCGTTTGTGACGAACGCCGACGCGCTGACGAGCGCCGCCGACGTGACATTCCTGTGCCAGGGGCACGAGACTGCTGCCGCGTTCGAACCGCCAGCGAACGGCATCGTCGTCGACCTCTCGGGCGCGCACCGCAGCAACGACCCCGCGATCTACGAGCAGTGGTACGGCTTCTCGCACCCCCGCGCCGATGAGCTCGCGGCCTGGACCTATGCGGTACCGGAGCTGACCCCGCCGGACGGCCGGCTAATCGCCAACCCGGGCTGCTACGCGATCGCCACGATCCTCGCTCTCGCGCCGCTGGCCAGAGCAATCGAAACGAGCGGCGTTGTCGTCGATGCGAAATCCGGCGTATCGGGCGCCGGCAGGGTTCCAAAGGATGCGTCCCACGCTGGAGCTGTGCTCGACAACTTCAAGCCGTATCGGGTCGGTAGTCACCAGCACGAACCGGAGATCGCCAGTGCGCTCGGCTTCGACATCTGTTTTGTTCCGCACCTTCTGCCGATTCGGCGCGGAATCATCGCGACGTGCTACGTCGTGCCGCGCGACGGCGCCGACCTACGGGCCCTTCTCCAAGCTGCATACGCGGACGCGCCAGCCGTAGACGTCTTGCCCGAGGGTGTGCTGCCCGAGCTCTCGCGTGTGCAACAAACCGACGCCACCGAGCTCGGTGTTTTCGAGGATCAAGCGACCGATCGCGTGATCGTGATCGCGGCAATCGACAACCTGGGCAAGGGTGCGGCGGGCTCGGCGATCCAGAACGCCAACATCGCGCTTGGCATCGAGCCAACAACGGGTCTGCGGCTTTCGGGAGTGCTCGCATGAGCAGTACCTGCGACATCAAGGGAGTGACGGGATGAGTGTCACCGCAGCACAGGGCTTCGCCGCGAGCGGTCTGCACTGCGGGATACGGCGGAAGAAGCCCGACCTATGCATCGTGCGCTCACTCGAGCCCGCGGTGGGCGGCGGCATGTTCACCCGCAACCGCGTGAAAGCAGCACCGGTGCTGCTCAATCAATCTCACCTGGCTCAGACCGAGCCGCAGGCGATCGTTGCCAACTCAGGCGTGGCTAACGCCGCGACCGGCGAAAGGGGCAAGCTGAACGCGCTGGCGACGGCCGCCGAGGCAGCTCGCCTGCTCGAGCTCGATGCCGAGCAGGTTCTCGTCCTCTCGACGGGCGTGATCGGCGTGCAGCTGCCGATGGGCATTCTGTTGCCTGCGCTGCCCACGGCCGTCGACGCGTTGTCACCTGATGGTGGCGCGGATGCCGCGGTCGCGATCATGACCACAGACACCCGGCCCAAGGAAAAGGCGGTCGAGTGCGACGGTTTCACCGTGGGCGGAATGGCAAAGGGATCAGGAATGATCCACCCCGATCTCGCGACCATGCTGGCCGTGATCACCACCGACTATCCACTCGAACCAGGCGAGCCAGCGTCTCTCCTGCGGCCTGCCGTCAACGAGACGTTCAACTCGATCACAATCGACGGTGACTGCTCGACGAACGACACCGTGTTGCTCCTGGCCAACGGCACGAGCGCCGTCGAGCGCACAGCCGAAAGCGACAAGCAGTTTGCTGACGCAATCATGGAGGTCTGCGATGCGCTTTCCCGCGAGATCGTCGCCGACGGCGAAGGCGCCACCGTGCTCGCAACCATCACCGTCAGCGGCGCGGTCGACGATGCCCAGGCTCGCGCCATCGCCCAGCGCATTGCGATCTCGCCGCTCGTCAAGACCGCGCTTTTCGGACACGACCCAAACTGGGGCCGCGTTCTCGTGGCGGCTGGATCCGCTCCCTACGAAGGGCGCTACGCCGATCTCGATCCCGAGTGCGTGTCGCTGAGCTACAACGGGACGGTTGTTCTGCGGGCCGGCTCGCCCGAGGATGTTCGCCCGGACGTATCGGGGCCGAGCTGCACGATCGACCTGGACCTGGGTCTCGGCGATGGGCGCGCGAGCTACCTGACCAGCGACCTCACGTACGACTACGTGCGGATCAACGCCGAGTACACGACGTGATCGCGGGAGGCGAGACGCAGCCATGGCGCTGGTCGTCGTGAAATGCGGCGGCGCAGCGAGCGAGCTGCGGCCGGCGGACACGATTCTGCCCCTGCACGCCGCGGGGGAGCGCGTCTGCGTCGTCCACGGCGCGGGACCGCAGATCTCAGATGAGATGGCGCGGCGCGGACTCGAGGTCCGGTTCGTCGGCGGTCGCCGCTACACCTCGCCCGAGACACTGGATGTGGTGCGCGATTCGCTCGCGGAGGTCAACTCGCGTCTCGTTTCGGTGCTCGGTTCGAGCGCGGTCGGCATGATGGGCGACGAAGCTGGTCTGGAAGCCTCTCGCATCGACGAACTCGGCCATGTCGGCGAGGCCGTCTCCTCTTCCCCACCAGCGATCGTTGACGCGCTGAGCGCCGGACAGATTCCGGTGGTGACGCCGCTTGCGCGCGGCCCCTTGAATGTGAACGCCGACGACGCAGCCGCGGCGCTGGCGATCGGCCTCGGTGCCGATCGCCTCCTGTTCCTCACTGATGTGCCCGGCGTGCTCGTTGCTGGCAATGTCGCGACGAGACTCGAGAAGGCGGCCGTCGACACCGCGTTGGCCGCGGGTGAGTTTGAAGGCGGCATCGTGCCGAAACTGCGGGCCGCAGCGCGGGCGGCGGGACACGGCATTCAGGCCGAGATCGGGAGGACACGGGTGGTCGCAACATCGGCCGCATTCGGCAGGGAGGGCACCAGTGGCGTCTGAGGAGACAATGAACGTGCTGCCGACCTACGGCCGCTATGACGTCACGCTGACGCAGGGCGACGGCGTCTGGCTCACCGACGCTGACGGAAAACGCTACCTCGACTTTGTCGCTGGCATCGCGGTCGTGGCGCTTGGCCACTGTCATCCAGCGGTAACGAAAGCTGCGCACGCCCAGCTCGACCGTCTCTGGCACACGTCAAACCTTTATTGGACCGAACCGATGACCGACCTGGCCTCCCGGCTCAGCTCGCGAATCGGCGGTGGCCAGACCTTCTTCTGCAACTCCGGAGCCGAGTCGATCGAGGCTGGGCTCAAGTACGCGCGCAAGGCGACGGGCAAGAGCGGCGTGATCGCACTCGATCAGTCGTTTCATGGACGCACCTATGGCGCGCTTTCGGCCACCGGCCAGCCCGCAAAGCACGCGGGGTTCGGGCCGATGCTCCCCGACGTGCGCTTTGCGCAACTGAACGATGCCGAGTCACTCGCGGCCGCAGCTGGCGATGGGAACGTCGCCTGCATCCTGCTCGAGATGATTCAGGGCGAGGGCGGAATCAACCCGGCGACCGAAGACTTCGTCGCATCGGCCGCCGAGCTCGCCCGCAGCGTTGGCGGGCTGCTCTTCGTCGACGAGATCCAGACGGGAGTCGGACGCACGGGCTCCTATTTTGCGTTCGAGCAACTCGGCATCCAGCCGGATCTCGTCGCACTCGCCAAGGGGCTCGC
>JAUXJK010000330.1 GCA_030624785.1 Actinomycetes bacterium | reverse complement strand
TGGCTAGACCGTCAAGACGACGGGGAAGTTCGCCACCCAGATCGAATTGGTAACGAAGCCGAAAGCCGCAATGGACAGCACGACGTAGTGATAGCGAGGGTTCTTGAACGTTGAGCTGACGCCCGCGAGGAACAGGATCGCGGCGAAGATGACTGCCGCAAGGACGTAGTTGTCGCCGCGCTGATTGGCCGTCGCCGCAGCGACCGTGGCGGCTTCGGCATCCACTACGAGTAGGGCAGCTTCGTCCGCGAGGGCGCTCTGATACTCGGGCACATCAAACGGTGACAGCGGCGCGTCCGGATTGTTGGCCGGGTCAAGAGCCAACCACGCGTCTAGTGCCGGCTGGAACTCGGGCCGAGCGCGCTGCGAGTAAAAGTCGACCAGTTCAGTCTGACCGGCGGCGAATGCATCGACAGCTTCAACGAACAGCGCGACGTCGATCTGGATGAGCTGGCCTGCCGTAGACGAGGCTTTCGATGATTCGACACGTGCGGCGTTGCTCGCGTTGAAGTTGGCTGTTTGGACGGTGCCCCAACGCGATGCCTCGTACGACACCCAGGCCGTGCCAACGGTTGCGAGTGCCATGAGCAACACCGTCAGCGTTTCGACGCGACGCTTGCGGCTGCTGTCGGCGACGATCGAGATCGCGTGCCGAATGGCGCCTTCGTCGTCTTCGTCGACCGACTCGGGCGCGATGGCGTCGTCTGGTTTATCGCTCATAAGAAAGCGGCTTGTCCCTCGGTCGCGTACGACCGAGGGACAGCCGAAGGTTGCTAGCCGAGAGCTTTCGCCTTGATTGCGGCGAACTCGTCTTGCGTGATGGCCCCGCTATCGAGCAGGCCCTTTGCGCTCTCGATCTCTGCTGCCGCGCCACCGGCACCACCTGAGACCGATCTGATGTACTCATCCTGCTGCGCCTGCTGCGCTCTTACCTGGCTCATGTCGCGCTCTGACATGCTGCCGCCCTCTGCAATGAGGTAAACGAGCACACCGAGCAGTGGCAGCACGATAATGAAGACTGTCCAACCGGCCTTGAGCCAGCCTGAGATGTCGTGTCGTCGAAACACGTCCACGATGATCCTGAAGAGCAGGAAGATCCACATCACGAACACGAAGAACAGAAGCATGGTCCACATGATTTCTAGGAGCGGATAGTCCGCGGCCACTGGCATAGGCATCCTCCTCAGGATATTTGCTGGACGAAACTACCAGGTGCCGCAAACGGGCACAAATCCGGCCGGGTGAGATACGTCCAAAAACATTGGAGATCTTGACACCCGGAACCCTCGCCCGCTAGGCAAGTGCTGAGGCGCTCGCCCCTCGTACGCTCATCGAAACGCGATAGATCGAACGAGTCGCGCAGATGAACAAGCTCCTGCCATCGACAGCGCCCCAGGCGAGGTTCGCGGGTATCTCGGGCGTGCTGATCACGCCGATCAGCACCGCTTCCGGGCTGATCACCCAGATACCGCCGTGGCCGGTGCAGTAGACGTTGCCGTGTTCGTCCGCCTTCATCCCGTCGGGCAGGCCATGTTCGAGCTTGCCTGTGCGTCGTAGAACCTCGCCGATCTGGCGCACATCTGGCGTGTAGCCGGTCTGAACGAAAATCCTGTAGCCAGGAGCTCCGCGTTGCCGTCGTCCTCGACGAGATCTTGAAGCTTGGTCATGGGGCCAAGATACGTCGCCGACCGTGTGCGCGCACGAGTCCTAAGCTCTAGCCATGCGCTCGCTTCGCGAACGACGCCTGGCTCGATGCCACTCCGTTCACGATCTGCGGCGTACGGCCAAACGTCGACTGCCGCGCGCGGTCTTCGACTTCGCCGACGGCGGCGCCGAGGATGAAACCACCCTTCGGCGAAACAGCACAGGGTTTGATCGATTCGATCTCGTGCCGAAGGTGCTCGTTGATGTAGCTGACGTTCGCATCAACACAAGCATCCTTGGGCAACAGATCGATCTTCCCGTGATTCTCGCGCCGACCGGGATGAACCGTCTCTTTCACCCCGACGGTGAGCGCGCCGTTGCGCGTGCGGGACATCGCGCAGGCACGGTCTACACGCTCTCGTCGATGTCCAGCATGTCGATCGCAGAGCTGGCCGCGGCCGCACCTGCTGGACTCAACTGGTTTCAGGTCTACGTCTGGCGCGATCGCGGGTTGGTGAAAGAGCTCTTTAGCCGCTGCCGCGAGAGTGGGTACGACGCGCTTTGCCTCACTGTCGACGTTCCGGTGCTGGGTCAGAGAGAGCGCGACCTAAGAAACGGAATGACGATGCCGCCGCGGCTGACCGCTGGCGCGATCCTCGACGCCGCTGCTCATCCCAACTGGTGGTGGCGCTTCCTGACCTACCCGCGTCCTACATTCTCCAACGTCATAGGGCAAGGCGAAGCAGGGAAAGCAGACGCGAGCGTGCTCGGCACCTACGTGAATACCCAGTTCGATCCGTCAGTCGACTGGGATGATCTCGCGTGGATGATCGAGGAGTGGGGCGGACCGTTTGCGATCAAGGGAATCTCGCGGCCCGCCGACGCACGCCGGGCCGCCGATGTCGGGGTCGGCGCTGTGTTCGTTTCCAATCATGGGGGGCGGCAACTCGACGCCGCGATCTCGGCGATCGACGCGCTACCCGCCATCATCGAAGAGCTCGGCGACGACGTCGAGGTTGTTCTCGACGGTGGCGTGCGTCGCGGCACGGACGTGGTGAAAGCGCTCGCCATGGGAGCCCGCGCCTGCGCGATTGGACGTGCATACCTCTATGGCCTCGCGAGCGGCGGCGAGCCGGGTGTCGAGCGCGCGCTCGAGCTGATGGAGCGCGAGATCCGGCGTGCCATGGCTCTCGTTGGGTGCCCGGACATCGATGATCTGGATGCGAGTTTCGTGCGCGAACGTTCTGACTCGGCTAGCCGGGCGAACAGCCTGTCGGCTTGACTCGGAGTCACGCCGGCGCGGGGCGCGCGCCGGCCGATACGGTGGCGATTCGCACGTATCCGTGCGCCGCGGCCCCCGCCACAAAAAGCCCCAACACACCACCCACGGCGGACAACAAGAGACACCGAATA
>JAUXJK010000237.1 GCA_030624785.1 Actinomycetes bacterium | reverse complement strand
GGTGGTAGTCGAGCCGTCGATCTCGAACATGGGCTACATCAGCCTTGCCGAGACCGCCGAAGAGAGGGCGACCAGCCTGCCCAAGTCGGGGAACGTCGAAGGCGCAGCTATCTCGATGAACCCCCTGGGCGGCGTGAGCCTTTCGCTCTCGACGACTCCCCAAGGGCAGGGGCACGCCACGGTCGGGGCGCAGATCGTCGCTGACGCGCTCGGGCTGAGCCCCCACGAGATTGAGGTCGTCGCCTCGCTCGACACGAGCACGAGCCCGTGGACGGTGTCCTCCGGCGCGTACTCATCCCGCTTCGCGGGCGTTGGAGCAGCAGCGATCCGGGACGCTGCGAACGCTCTCGCCGCGAAACTACGCCGAATCGCAGCAGGTCACTTGGAGTGCTCCCCAGACGACCTCGAACTCGTAGGAGGTCGTGCCAGCGTTGCGGGTAACCCGGAGCGCGGCGTGTCGCTTCGACGCGTCGCAGGCGTAGCGCACTGGAACCCCGAGTCGCTCCCAGCGGACATCGAGCCCGGGCTCTCGGTGACAGCGTTCGCGTCGACTCCGAACCTGTCCGCTCCAGACGAGAACGATCGCGTGGTCTCCTCGGGCTCTCATGGCTTCATTGTCGACATCGCGGTTGTTGAGATCGACCGCGCTACCGGGGCGGTAACAATCAACGACTACGTGACAGTCCACGACTCTGGCACTCTGCTCAACCCACTGATCGTCGAAGGTCAGATTCGGGGTGGTTTCGCACACGGTCTCGGGGCCGCGCTTCTGGAACGCACGGTGTATGACGAAGACGGGAACCTCCTGACCTCAAGCTTCATGGACTACCTCTGTGCGACGGCACCTGAAATCTCGGATCTGACGATCACCCATCACTGCTCGCCCTCGCCCTTCACCCCATTCGGCGCCAAGGGTCTCGGCGAAGGCAACACGATGTCGACGCCCGCCGCTGTCGCAAACGCGGTAGCGGACGCAATCGATCGCGACCTCGTCGAATTGCCACTCACCGCGCCACGCGTGTGGGAGCTGATCCAGACGGCAGAGGGCAACTGAAGCATTGAAGCCCGGCCCGTTTATCTACACGGCACCAGACTCGCTCGAGGAGGCGCTCGAGCTGCTCGACGAACACGGTGGCGAGGCTAAACCTCTCGCTGGCGGCCAGAGCCTCATGCCGCTGCTCAACATGCGCTTCGCGCAGCCGGCCGTGCTAGTCGACCTGAACCCTGTGCCGGGATTGGACGGCATTGTGCAACGAGATGCGCAGCTCGAGATTGGAGCGACGGTAAGGCAGGCGAGCTTCGGGGCGTCCCCCCTTGTACGCGAGCACATCCCGGCTGCAGCAACAGCGGTCCCCCACATCGGCCACTTCGTGACTCGAAACCGCGGAACGGTCGGCGGTTCGCTTGCCCACGCCGATGCTCGCGGGGAGCTTCCGCTCGCTCTTGTCGCACTCGAAGGCAGCGTACGGGTGGCGTCTCACCGAAACGGCGAGAGGATGGTCAGCGCGGATGAGCTCTTCGTCACGCACTTCACGACGAGCCTTAGCGATGAGGAACTGCTCGTCTCGAGCATCTGGCCGATTGCCGATAACGATTGGCACTTTGCCTTCGAGGAGTTCGCCCAGCGGCATGGCGACTACGCCTTGGGAATGGTCTGCGTCGGCATTCGCGTCTCGAACGGCCACGTAAGCGACGCACGGGTTGCGGTCTCCGCGGTAACCGACCGACCCGTGTGTCTGGACGACGCGGGCGCGGCACTCATCGGTCACGCTGCAGTTCCGGATGCAGCGCGAGAAGCGGGTGCGATGGCGGCGACGGCGGTCGATCCGCACAGCGACCTTCACGCCACTGCACGATATCGCCGACATCTAACAGGCGCGCTCGTCGAGCGCGCCTGCCTAGTGGTCTTCGAAGCCGCGTCGTGATGCAGATTCGCGTGGAAGTGAATGGTCTCCGGATCGAAGAGACCGTCAGCTCACGGCTCCTCCTATCCGACTTCCTCCGCCATCAGCTCAAGCTGACGGGAACACACGTCGGTTGCGAACACGGCGTCTGCGGCTCCTGCACAGTCACGGTTGACGGGGCGGCGGTACGCTCGTGTCTCATGCTCGCAGTGCAGGTAGATCAAGCGAAGCTCAGCACAGTCGAGAGCCTTGCGCCGGGCCCCCAGCTTCACCCACTGCAAGAGGAGTTCCGCAAGGCTCACGCGCTCCAGTGCGGTTTCTGTACACCCGGCATCTTGATGGCAAGCCTCGATTTCCTCGGACGCTTTCCCGAACCAACGCGAGAGGAGATAACGGAGATGTTGTCTGGGCACCTTTGCCGCTGTACTGGCTACATCCCGATCGTCAACGCGATCGAGCGCGCCGCTCCACGGCTACGGACGTCGCCATGAATCTGGCCACATCACTCCTTGCGGCGGCCGAGCGAACTCCCAACGACGAAGCGCTTGTCGACGGCCAACACCGGCTGACCTACGCCAAGCTTCACGAGCGAGTTGCACGCATCGCTGGCGGACTTTCCGAGCTCGGGATCGACAGAGGCGACCGCGTCGCGACAGTGTTGCGGAACCGAAACGAGACAGTCGAGTTGTTTTGGGCCTGCCAATGGTTGGGTGCGTGCTTCGTGCCGCTCTCCTGGCGCGACGCACCGGCCGATACGCGCTACTGCGTCGAGGATTCTGGCGCGAGCGTCATCTGCTTCGAGAAGGCCAACGCGCGGCACGCCGATCAACTTCAACACGTCAGATCCATCGCGGTGGACGACGCCGACGAAGGCTCGACATGGCGTCGCCTGCTCGAGTCCTCGCCGAGCGATGGCGCCCTCGACCTTGACCCCGGCGCGCCGTCGGTCATGCTCTACACGTCCGGCACAACTGGTCGGCCCAAGGGCGTCCCCCGCTCCCACGCTGCGGAGCGAGCGGCCGGCCTTTCCCAGGTGCTTCAACACGGGTACCAGGCCGGCGATCGGACCCTTGGTGTGATGCCCCTGTACCACACGATGGGCGTGCACTCCATGGTTGCAATGTCCCTGATCGGCGGCTGCTACATCTGCCAGCACAAATGGGACGTCGATGAGGCTCTCCGATTGATCGAAACGGAACGCGTCTCCTCTCTCTACCTCGCACCGACGCTCTTTCACGACCTCGTGACAAGCGACGATCGAACCGACTTCGACCTGAGCTCAGTGAACGCGCTCGGCTACGCCGGCGCTGCGATGACCAGCACAATGGTTGAACGCTGCACGGACGTTTTCGCACCGCGCATCTTCGTCAACCATTACGGCTCGACGGAGATCTATACGTTCTCAATCCGCGCCGGCCAAGACGACAAGCCGGGATGCGCAGGCCGCCCGGCGATCAACGCGCGCCTGCGCCTCGTCGAGTTGAGAGACGACAGCACGCCCGAGGACACTGTCGAAGCCCTCCAAGAGGGTGAGATCATCTGCGACCTCTCGTCGGATGAAGCATTCTGCGGCTACTGGAATCGACCGGACGCCGACGAGAAGGCGATCCGCGGCGACTGGTACTTCACAGGTGATCTTGGTCGCCTCGACGAAGACGGTGAGCTCTGGATCGTCGGCCGCGTCGACGACATGATCATCTCAGGTGGCGAGAACATCCACCCGCTCGAGGTCGAGGACGCGCTCGCGCGCCATCCGGCGGTCCTCGAAGCAGCGGTCGTCGGTGCACCGGATGACCGCTGGGGTCAACGCGTGGTCGCTCACTGCGTTCTGTCGACGCCCGTCGACGCTCACGAACTCGATGCGTTCCTACTCGAGGATGCGACCCTCGCACGCTTCAAACGACCGCGCGAGTACCAGTTCGCGGAAGATCTGCCCAAGAGCGCGTCCGGGAAGATTCTCAGGCGCCGGCTACGCGAGCGAGAGGAGTAGACGGTGAACTACCCGTCTGACCTGGATGGCCTAGTTCTTGAGCGCGACGAGAAGCAGGCCGTCGCAACGATCACGCTCGACGTGCCCGAGAAGCACGACCCGAACTTCCGAGGCACCTAGACCTTCCCGTCCGGCACGAGCGCAACGGCGTCGATCTCGACCCGTGCATCGGCCAGTACGAGCTTACTTCCCTCGATGAGCGTGCTGGCCGGGCGGGATTTGCCGAAGAACTCCTGGCGCACGAGATTGATCGCCGCTCGATCGTCAATGTCGGTGAGGTAGACGGTGACCTTCACAACGTCTGAGAAGTCGGCGCCGCTTGCC
>JAUXJK010000067.1 GCA_030624785.1 Actinomycetes bacterium | reverse complement strand
GTTCGGGAAAGGGCTCGCCAGAACACTGGGTCGCAGTGGTCAAGCCCGGGCGCGTGATGTTTGAGCTTGCCGGTGTGCCAGAGGATCTTGCTCGTGAGGCAGCGCGTCTGGCCAGCATGAAACTTCCGGTCAAGACGAAGTTCGTGAAACGGGAGGTCGAACTCTTTGAAGGCTAAACGGTGTGACATGGGAGTCGGCCCGGCCGTCCGCGAGCACTCGGAGACGAGTGATCGATGAAGTCAAAAGAGCTACGAACGATGAGTGACGATGAACTGGCGACGCAGCTGGCTGACGTGCGCGAAGAGCTATTCAATCTTCGATTTCAGGACGCGACAGGCGCACTGGAAAACAGCGCGCAACTTGGCGTCACAAAGCGGAAGATCGCCCGCATCCTCACGGTGCAAACGGAACGCGAGCGTGGGTTGGAGCGCAGCTAAATGATGTTCGACGAAGAGAAAGAGAACGGCGAGACCGAGGCGCCAGACGCGTCCTCGACCGGTGAGGACGCGGTGGAAGCCGACGAAGCTGACAAGGCCAAAGCCGAGGATACGAGCGAACCTGACAAGGCAGAAGCCGAGGATGCGACCGAACCCGACGCCGCCTCCGAACCGGAGCCCGAGGAAGACACGGCGTCTGAGTCTGAAGCCGAGGCATCTGAAGCTGACGAGTCGACGGCCGATACCGCCGAGGATGCTGCAGCTTCCGAGCCGAAAGGCGCAACACGGTCACCAGCAGCTCCAAGGCGACCGACACGGAAGAAGCACACGCCTGAGGACAAGGTTGCGCGACGCGCGGCCCGCAAACGACGTCGAGTCGAAGCGCGGCCAGCCGAACGAAAGCCGATCGTACGCCTGCCGAAGCCGGAGCAGGCACGCGCCGCCCGCAAAGAGCGCCTCGGCGTTGTCGTCGGCGATGCAATGGATCGCACGATCACCGTCAAGGTCGAACGAGCGTTTCCGCACAGGCGCTACGGCAAGGTCATCCGTCGGACTTCGAAGTTCTACGCCCACGACGCTGAAAACGCCGCGTCGGTAGGAGATCGAGTCCGGATAGTTGAAACGCGGCCAATTTCCAAGAACAAGCGCTGGCGTCTCGCCGAGATCGTGGAGACGGCCAAGTGATTCAGCAGGAATCACGGCTTCGCGTCGCTGACAACACCGGCGCCCGCGAACTCCTATGCATCCGCGTTCTTGGCGGATCTCGGCGTCGCTACGCCCGGGTTGGCGATGTCATCGTCGGCACGGTGAAGCACGCCGCGCCGCAAGGCGCCGTCAAGAAGGGCGAGGTCGTCAAGGCCGTCGTCGTTCGCACGCGCAAGCCTTTCTCGCGTAGTGATGGAACGTCGATTGCGTTCGACGAGAACGCCGCTGTCATCATCGATGATGCGCAGAATCCGAGGGGTACTCGCATCTTCGGTCCGGTTGCCCGCGAGCTCCGAGAAAAGAACTTTATGAAGATCGTCAGTCTCGCTCCGGAGGTGCTTTGATGGCTGCTACTCGTGCCCGCATTCGAATCCGCAAGGGCGACATGGTTGAGGTCATCGCTGGCAAGGAAAAGGGCAAGCGCGGCGAGGTGCTCGAGGCCGATCCGCGTCGACAGCGTGTGATCGTCGAGAACCTCAACCTTTCGAAGAAGCACAAGCGGCCCAAGGCTCGTAGCGATTCGAGCGGCATGGGGCAGCAACAGATTGAGCCCGGCGGTGTCGTCGACCTCGCCGCTCCGATTCCGATTTCGAACGTGATGCTCGTATGCCCGTCGTGCGACCGGCCAACGCGTGTCTCGCATGCGGTGGAAGAGGTCAAGGGTGTGGACGAGAAGGTACGCGCATGTAGCCGACCCGACTGCGGCAAGGGGCTGGATCGATGACTGAGACTGACTACGTTCCACGTCTGAAGGTTTCCTATGACGAGGAGATACGCGAGCAGTTGAAAGCGGATCTAGGGCTTGAGTCGTTGATGCAGGTACCGCGCGTACAGAAGATCACTCTGAACATAGGTGTCGGCGAGGCGAAGGTCAGTGCCAAGGCGCTTGATCAGGCCATGGACGAGCTCACACTGATTGCCGGGCAGCGGGCGCAGGTTCGGCGGGCACGGAAATCGATCGCCGCCTTCAAGCTGCGCGAAGATATGCCAATCGGTACCCGAGTGACACTGCGGGGCGCACGCATGTATGAGTTCCTCGACCGACTTGTTTCGGTCGCGCTTCCACGCATTCGCGATTTCCGGGGGCTGTCTCTCAAGAGCTTTGACGGGCGGGGCAACTACTCGCTCGGCGTCAAGGAGCAGATCATTTTCCCTGAGATCGACTACGACACGATCGATGCGATCCGTGGGCTTGACGTCACGATCACGACGACTGCTATAGACGACACTCAGGGGATCGCGCTACTACGAAAATTCGGGCTTCCATTTCGGGAAGACAACTGACGGGCTCCGAGCCCGTAGAGGAGACAGATGGCCAAGAAGAGCCTGATTGCGAAGGCAGCACGACCGGCGAAATACAAGACGCGTGCCTACACACGGTGCAACCGCTGCGGTCGGCCGCGCTCCGTCTATCGGAAATTCGGACTTTGCCGAATCTGCCTGCGCGAACTCGCCCATGATGGCGTCATCCCAGGGATGACGAAGGCTTCTTGGTAGAGCCGAGGGGATCGAGAACTATGACCATCTCACAGACAAACCGAACGGCGAGCGATCGCCTGGCGATGGAGGCGTGAACCATGCTGACTGACCCGGTCGCAGACATGCTTACCCGGATACGCAACGGCAATCAGGCACGGCAGGACACCGTCGAGATGCCTACCTCGCGTGTCAAAGCCGATATCGCGCGGCTCCTCAAGGAGGAGGGCTACATCGACGACTACCGCGTCGATGGTGGCTCGAGCTACGACGTGCTCGTTGTAGTGCTGCGCTTCGGTGAGAATCGCGAGCGCGTGATCAGTGGACTCAAGCGGGTTTCCAAGCCTGGACGTCGTATCTATGCGCGGAAGGAAAGACTTCCCCGTGTCCTCGGCGGAATGGGAACATCGGTCATCTCCACGTCGAAAGGCGTAATGACCGGGCGCCGGGCCGAGGAGCTCGGCATCGGAGGCGAAGTTCTTTGCTTCGTTTGGTAACCGCAACGCACATCGTAGAAAGCTAACCGTGAGTCGAATCGGAAATCAACCATTGGCGATCCCGGACGGGGTCGAGATCTCACTGACTCCCGCGCACGTTCGCGTGAAGGGACCTCTAGGCGAGCTTGAACAAGGCATGCCAGACCGGATCGCGATCGAGCAGCAAGAGACCACGCTTGTCTTCAAAAGGCCGACTGAACGCGGCTCTGACAGAGCTCTTCACGGGCTAACGCGCACGCTGGTGGCGAACATGGTCGAAGGCGTAACCAAGGGGTTTGAGAAGACCCTGGAAATTCACGGCATCGGATATCGCGCGGCGCTGAGTGGCTCAACGATTGAACTCGCGCTCGGCTTTTCCCACGGAGTGAAGGTCGACCCGCCAGAGGGAGTGACGTTCGAAGTGCCCGAGCAGACGGTCGTCATCGTCAAGGGCCTCGACAAGCAGAAGGTCGGTCAGGTCGCTTCCGATCTTCGCGCCCTTCGCCCACCTGAGCCGTACAAGGGCAAGGGTATTCGCTATCGCGGCGAGCACGTGAGGAGAAAGGTCGGTAAGCGGGCATGAGCGTGGCTACGAAACGTCAACTTCGCAAGCGTCGCCATCGACGTGTGCGCGGCCGAATATCTGGTACTGCGGAGCGACCGCGCCTATCGGTGTCTCGCTCCAATCAGGGCATCTTCGCCCAGCTGATCGACGATGACGCGGGGCGCACGCTCGCTTCGGCGAACTGGGTCACCCTCCGAAAGGAAGGGAAGTCTGGTTCGAAGATGGAGCAGTCGGTGCTTGTCGGCAAGAAGCTGGCCGAGGCCGGTCGCGCTGAGGGCATTGAGGACGTCGTTTTCGATCGAGGCGGTTACCTATATCACGGTCGAGTGAAGGCGCTTGCCGAGGCGGCGCGAGAAGGAGGACTTCGGTTTTGAGCACCCAAGCAGACGCGGGTCGGGAACAACGTGAACTCAAGGAGCGAGTGGTTGAGATCAACCGCGTCGCCAAGGTCGTGAAGGGCGGCCGCCGTTTCTCGTTCACGGCGCTCGTTGTCGTTGGTGATGAAGTCGACCGCGTCGGTGTCGGATACGGGAAGGCGCGGGAGGTTCCGCTCGCGATCGCGAAGGCGGTCGACGATGCGAAGAAGAACCTGTTTCAGGTGCCGCGGCATCGCACGACCATTACCCACGAGATCGTCGGTCGATTCGACGCTGCGCGGGTAATGCTTCGCCCGGCCAGCCCGGGAACCGGAGTTATCGCAGGAGGAGGTGTCCGAGCGGTGCTCGAACTCGCAGGCATCCGCGACATTCTGGCGAAGAGCCTGGGGACTACGAACCCGATCAACATGCTCAAAGCGACGGTAAATGCTCTGCAATCGCTCAAGCGACCTGAGGACGTTGCTCGCATTCGCGGCAAGACCGTAGAAGAGGTACTACCGAAACGACGGAGAAATGCCGAAGACACTGAAGATAACGCAAGTTCGTAGTCAGATCGGCGAGTCGCAGCCGCATCGGGGCACGCTCCGTGCGCTAGGGCTCGGCCGTATTGGACATTGGGTGGAGCGGGAGGAAAGCCCGCAACTCGAGGGTATGCTCCGTAAAGTTCATCATCTCGTACAGATTGAGGAAGTGTCTTGAAGCCCAGCGCAGACACGACCGAGACCGAGGCGCTCAGCGCCGAAGATCTCTCGCTGTCATCGATTACGCCCGTAGCTCCGTCACGGCCGCGCAAGCGCGTCGGTCGCGGCATGGGCTCGGGTAAGGGTCGCTACAGCGGGCGTGGAATCAAGGGGCAGAAGTCCCGGTCCGGATCTCACAAGATGCGCGCCGGTTTTGAGGGTGGCCAGATGCCGATCCATATGCGCCTCGGCAAGCTACGTGGAGCGACGTCAAAGGACGCCATGCCGATCGGTCCCCATCGAACGGCGACGCAGCCCGTGAACGTCCGAGATCTCGAACGCGTCTTCGATGATGGAGCCGAGGTCACGCTCGACGCTCTGCTCGACAAGGGCTTGATCAACAACCTGCGTACCGATGTCAAGTTGCTCGGCGACGGATCCCTCACCAAGAGCCTCACAGTCACAGTTCACCGGGCATCGGCAAGCGCTCGAGACAAGGTTGGTGAGGCTGGCGGGACGATCACGGAACTGAAAGAACCCAAGACCAAACGCCGTCGTCGTCGCCGTCGCACCGGCGGTGGCGCTTCGACAAGCGGCGACACTGCTGAATCGGCCGAGGAGAGCAACGAGGTCGATGCCCCGGTGAGCGATTCCACGGCCGAGAACACCGAACCTGATGCGCCCGAAGCTTCCGTCGAGAGCAACGAGACGGACGGCTAAGGCGCTCCATGCTCGACTGGATTGCTAATGCGTGGCGCGTCCCGGAACTCCGCAAGCGGCTCCTCTTCACGGCTGGAATCCTTGGGATCTATCGCCTAGGGAGCTGGCTCCCGGCACCCGGCGTTGATCCCGACCAGATCCAGTCGTACCTCGATAGCCAGTCGGGAACGGTTCTCAACCTGCTCAATATCTTTTCCGGTGGCGCACTATCGCAGTTCGCGATCTTTGCCCTCGGGATCATGCCGTACATCACGGCGTCGATCATTATCCAGCTGCTCACCGTGGTTATGCCGAAGCTGGAACAGCTTCAGAAAGAGGGCGAAGCGGGCTACGCCAAGATCAATCAGTACACGCGCTATTCCACCGTCGGTCTGGCAGCTGTGCAGGCGGCGGGTTTCTCATTCCTGTTCAATCGCCAGGGCGCGCTTGAACTGACGCCCGGCCGTGTGGTCTTGCTGATTGTCTCCCTTACGGCCGGTACGACGCTGCTCATGTGGATGGGCGAGCTCATAACGAAGCGGGGTATCGGAAACGGTATTTCCCTCATTATCTTCGCGTCCATCCTGTCCGGGTTGCCCGGCGGGATTCGGGCCTGGTTCGAAGGAGGCCCGTTCGAGCGGCTCGTTTTCCCACTGCTCGCACTCGGGATCATCGTGGCCGTTGTGTTCGTGCAGGAAGGACAGCGGCGCATACCGATTCAGTATGCGAAGCGACAAGTTGGGCGGAAGATGACGCAGGGCGGCTCGACATATATGCCTCTGCGCGTCAACATGGCGGGCGTCATTCCGATTATCTTCGCTGCCGCGATCATGGCGTTCCCGCCGACCGTTGCGCAGTTCTTCCCGGGCACGCAGTCCTTCGTCAACGAGCACTTCCTGCCGACCGACTGGACGTTCGTCCTCATCCAGGGGTTCTTCATCATCGTCTTCACATACTTCTATACGGCCGTTCAGTTCAACCCTGTTGACCAAGCGGACAACCTGCGTAAGAACGGTGGTTACATCCCGGGTATTCGGCCTGGTCCTCCGACCGCGCAGTATCTCGACCGCGTGCTCACGCGGCTCACGCTGCCCGGAGCACTCTGGTTGGCCCTGATTGCGACCCTGCCGACTCTCGCGATTCGCTACGGAGGTTTCTCACAATCGACCTCGGTTGCGCTCGGGGGTACATCCATCCTTATCGTCGTCGGCGTTGCACTCGACACAATGCGGCAGATGGAGTCGCAGATGATGATGCGTCACTACGAGGGCTTCCTCAAGTAGTTTCGCGCTACCTGTTTCGGACGCGACCACGATGGCTCTCGATATTCTGTTGCTTGGTCCTCCTGGCGCCGGTAAAGGCACACAGGCCAAGAGGATCGAAGACGACCATGCGATTCCGCAGATCTCGACCGGGGACATGCTGCGTGAGGCAATTGCGAGTGGCGGTGGGCTCGGACGACAGGTCGCACCTATCGTTGAGCGCGGCGACCTCGTTTCAGACGAGCTAATCGTCGCGGTCATGCGTGATCGCCTGGAACGGTCGGATACCCGTGACGGCTTCATTCTCGACGGGTTCCCTCGCACGATTCCACAGGCTGAAGCGCTCGATCAGATGCTGGACTCCATTGGACGTTCGCTCGCGATGGTGCTCGAGTTCGAACTCGAAGAGGACGAAGCCGTAGACCGACTGATGGGACGGGCTGTCGAGGAGGGGCGCACGGACGACGACCCTGACGTCATTCGACACCGCTTTGTCGTCTGGCGAGAACAGACGTTGCCGCTGACCGAGTACTACACAGAGCAAGGCGTGCGCGTAGCGCTCGATGCCGATCAGTCCGTAGACGAGGTATACGAGGTCATAGCTGCTGAGCTGCAGCAACGGTCATGATCAAACTCAAGTCCAAGGCCGAGATCGAAAAGATGGCGGCTGCGGGTGCAGTCGTCGCCAGCGTCTTGAACGTCATGGAACGCGAGATCGGCGTTGGCGTGACCACGCAACACCTTGACGACTTGGCGGAACAGACGATCCGAGAGGCGGGAGGTATACCGACCTTCAAGGGATATCGGGGATTTCCGGCATCGATCTGCTCCTCGCCAAACGCCATGGTCGTCCACGGAGTTCCCGGTGAGTTCGAAGTTGGAGACGGCGACATACTCTCGGTTGACGTAGGCGTGACTCTTGATGGGTTCGTCGGTGACAGCGCGTGGACATTCGCAGTGGGAGCCATTCCTGAGGAGACAACGGCCTTGCTCGACACATGCGAGAAGGCTCTCATGGCTGGAATCGCGCAGGCCAAACCCGGCAATCACATTGGTGACATCTCGGCCGCCGTGCAGAAGGTAACCGAGGATGCTGGATTCGCAGTGGTTCGCAGCCTTGTCGGGCACGGCGTCGGCGCGGAGATGCACGAGGACCCTCAGGTGCCCAACTTTGGCACCGCTGGCGCTGGCCCGGTCCTTCAAGAGGGCATGACCATCGCGATAGAACCCATGATCACGGCGGGTACCCACGAGATCGTGTTGGCTGACGACGAGTGGTCGATCTCGAGCGCTGACGGCTCGATGTCGGCACACTTCGAGCACACGGTCGCGGTCACGGCAGACGCCCCACGAGTGCTCACGCGACGTAACGTTCCGGAGCCCGCGGTGGCTGTCAACTCTCTGCTAGCATGACCGGTTGGTGCGGGTGGCAAGGGTGTGGCATGCGAATGCGGCCATACCGCGAGGTCGCCCGCGACGACAAAGGACGACGCAGCGTAATGAAGCAACTTACAACGGATGCCGAAGGGATTCATCGAGTTGGACAGGAGTCCGTCTCGTGAAGGTACGCGCGTCCGTGAAGCCCATGTGCGAGCGCTGCCGCGTGATTCGACGGCGCGGCAAGGTGCTTGTGATCTGTACGAATCCTCGACACAAGCAACGTCAAGGCTAGGAGGGTCATGGCTCGTATCGCCGGTGTCAACCTTCCTCGAGACAAGCGCTTGGTCGTTGCGTTGACGTACATCCACGGGATCGGAAACTCGCGTTCAGGATCGATCTGTGGCGGGACGGGCCTTTCCGTCGATCAGAAAGTACGCGACCTCACTGAAGACGAGATTACGCGACTGCGCAACTACATCGACGAGAACGTTCAGGTCGAGGGTGACCTACGACGCGAACGTTCGCAGGCCGTAAAACGACTCATGGAGATCGGCGCCTACCGAGGCATGCGACACAGGCGAGGACTGCCTGCGCGAGGCCAACGCACCAAGACAAACGC
>JAUXJK010000262.1 GCA_030624785.1 Actinomycetes bacterium | reverse complement strand
GAGACGGTCGGTCCGGAGCCATCCTTCATCAAGGGTGTTCCACAGAACTTCAACATGGACTCGCTCGGCTACAACCAGGATGAGATTCCACTCGAGCCTGAAGAGGTCTCCTGGGGCGAGTTGTTCAACGAGGCATACAACGGTCGCGTAGGCCTGCTTGCTGACCCGTCGATCGCCTATCAGGACGCCGGCCACGCCGCGCAGGCGCTTGGACTCATGGAGTTCGAGACGCTCGGCAACATGACGCGCGACGAGCTCGACGGACTCACTGCGATCATGATCGACCTGAAGGAGCGGGGCCATTTCCGCGGTTTCTGGACGACGTTTGACGAGTCGGTCAACCTGATGTCATCGGGCGAAGTCATCATCGAGTCGATGTGGTCACCAGCCGTTGCACTTCTGGTGATTCAGGGCATCAATGTCCGCTACGCGGCGCCCCCAGAGGGCTTCCGCGGTTGGGGCGCCCTGACGGGGCTTCCTGCGCATCTGGCCGACGATCCGTCGAAGCTGGATGCCGCACTTCGCTACGTCAACTGGTGGCACTCGGGCGAGCCCGGATCGATCATGATGCGACAGGGTTACTACAACGCTGTCCAGGAGAACACCCGCGAATTCGCAACTCCCGAAGAGTGGGACTACTGGTTCGGTGGACAGCCGGCCGCAGTCGATCTTCCAGGCCTCACGGGCCAGGTCGGCGACGTCCAAGCTGGCTCGATTCGCGACGGTGGTTCATTCGAGGATCGCGGCTGTCTCTACAGCTCGTGGAACTCGCAGTTCGCCGAGAACGAGTACCAGATCGAGCGCTTCAACGACTTCCAGTCTGCGTAGTCAGAGCACGAGAAAAGCACGACTTCGAGCTTGTGGCGAACAACCGGCGGGGCGGCGCACGCCCCCCCTCCTGCATTTATCGCGTTGAGTTTTCTACAGCGCGGTAGGGCGATGAGGGTGTGGCAGCTTCCTTTCGGCTGTCAGCCGCCGCCGGATTTGATTAGGGTACCGCTGCGACGTTGCAAGTCCTAGACTTTGAACCGTGAACCAAGGAGCGCCGATCGAGCTATGAGCCAGGGAGCCGAAGGAACCGAGCAGAGCAGGAGCGGCAATGGCGCCGGCACTGAGTCGACGCCGTCGAAGTCCGGACTCGAGCTCCGCAATCTCACCAAGATTTTCGACGGCGGCATTATCGCGGTAGAGGATGTCAACCTCACAGTCGAGCATGGCGAGTATCTCGTGTTGCTCGGGCCGTCGGGTTGTGGCAAGACGACGACTCTTCGCATGATCGGTGGGCACGAGGTGCCTACCAGCGGCGACGTCATACTTGATGGAGAGAGCCTGCTTGGTCTGACGCCGGACAAGCGTCCGACGACCACGGTTTTTCAGCACTTCGCGCTCTTTCCACACAAGTCGGTGATCGACAACGTCGAATTCGGACTCAAGATGCGCGGTGATTCGAAGGAAGAGCGCCGCGCGCAGGCCGGGGAGATCCTCGAAATGGTCGGTCTGCGGGAGCTAGCCGATCGTAAGCCCTCCGCTCTCTCGGGCGGTCAGCAGCAGCGCGTAGCGCTAGCCCGCGTGCTGGTCACCAAGCCGAAGGCCCTCCTCCTTGACGAGCCGCTCGGCGACCTCGACAGGCTCCTGCAGCTACGCATGCGCGTCGAGCTGCGCAACCTGCAGCGTCAGCTTGGGTTGATGTTCATTCACGTGACGCACAACCAGGAAGAGTCGCTGTCAATGGCCGACACGATCGTCGTGATGAACGAGGCAGTGATTCAGCAGATCGGCGACCCATTGACACTTGCGACCAAGCCTGCGAACGAGCTTGTTGCGACCTTCATGGGTGACAACAACGTCATTCGAGGCACGATCGAATCGCGCGAAGGCGACCGCATCGTGGTCGATGACGGCCACGTCAAGGCGAGCTGTGTGGTGCAGGATGACGACCGCGCAACGGGAGACGCCGCTTCGCTTTCGGTTCGGGCCGCCTCAGTCGTTCTGCTCGATGATGGAGCAGACGCGGCCGGAGATGTGAACTCGGCTCAATGCGAGATTGTGTTTGTCGAGTATCTAGGCGATCTGATCAAGTTGCATTTGAGCGCGGGCGGAGAACGCATGGTCGCCAAGGTGCCAGGAGACAACTACGTGCGACTACGCGGCCAAGAGGGCAATCCTGTGCGTGTCACCTGGAAGGAGGAGGATGTCAAGCTCCTCGCAGCCTCCTGATCAACCAGGGGGCGGCCCGCGCCTCGACGTCGGCGAGATCGAAGAAGCCGAGCAGGCGCTAAAGCAGGAGCTTCGCACCACCGAAGCAGCCCTCGGTGACCAGAAGACGCAGTCGTCGAGTCGCGGTATCGCGACGGCACTGCTCGCGGCACCCGGCACAGCGTGGATGCTCTTCTACCTCGTTGCACCAGTCATCTTCATTCTTCTGGTGAGCTTCTGGACGCAGTCCACGAGCGGCTTCGAGGAGAAGTGGACGCTCGACAACTACGAGCGTCTGTTCAGCGACGGCACCTACTGGCGCACATTGCGCCAATCGATCTTCAACTCCTTGATCGTCGTCGGCGCCACCTTTGTGATGGGCCTGCCGATCGCGTACTTCCTTGGGATGAAGGTAGAGAACCTGCGCAATCAGATCGCGTTGTTCATCGTTGCCCTCGCGCCATTCTGGACAAGCGCCCTCATCAGGGTCGTCGCATGGCGCGATCCGCTCATGGGGCGCAGCGGAGCGGTCAACGAGATTCTGCTCAAGATCGGAATCATCAACGAGCCACTCGACATTCTCAGCTTCTCGAACTTCTCGGTCGTGCTCGCGATGATCCAGCTCTACGTGCTCTTCATGATCGCGCCGCTCTTCTTCATGATCGCTCAGGTCGACCGCAGTTCTCTTGAGGCAGCGCGTGACCTTGGGGCCAACTGGTTCCAGTCTTTCCGCGAGGTAGTGATTCCCCAGATCATGCCGGGAGTCGTCATCGGCTCCATCTTCATCTTCGTCTTGTCGATGGGCGAGTTCGCGACCGTCAGGGTCGTCGGCGGCAACACCGTTGCGTCGGTCGGCACAATCATCCGGCTCCAGAACGACCAGGTTCAGTTCCCGACGGCGGCTGCGTCAGCCGTTGTGCTTGTTCTCGTGATGATGGTCGGTGTCGCTGCAATGCTGCGCTTCGCGAACCTGCGCGAGGATCTCTAGATGAAGGGCAGCGAGAACGTCAACGAAGGGCGCTGGTCGAAGCGCATTCTTGCCGTCTACTTCGTTCTGTTCCTGGTCTTCCTGTACGGCTCATTGATCGTGATGGCCGTGCTGTCCTTCAACGGGCCCCAAGGCACGATCAGCTTCCCCCTGAAGGGCTCGAGCTTCCTCTGGTGGGAAACGCTCTTCAATCAGGATCTACCGGGTTCGAAAGCCGAGCAGATTTTCGATTCGGGCAAGAACTCCCTTTACCTGGGACTGGCCGTCGGTGCAGTTACATCCGTGCTGGCTCTGACACTTTCGATGGCATTCCGCCGTCGGTTCCGTGGCGATGGCATTCTCTTCTTCCTGGTGCTTCTCTGTCTCATGACGCCCGGCTTCTTGCTCTCGCTTGGAACGTCATTCTTCTGGCGCTGGATGGGCTTCGCACCCGACCTCTGGAAGACGGCTCTCGGCACCAACGTCATCTGGGCCCTGCCGTTTGGTTTTCTCGTCATGATCGCCGTCTGGAACCGCTATGACGACACGATAGAAGAGGGCGCCCGCGATCTCGGGGCCACCGCGATAAGGACGTTCAGAGAGATTACGCTACCGCTCGTTTGGACCGGGCTATTCGGCACGTTTCTGTTCGGCTTCACGCTGTCCTGGAACGAGTACGATCGTACGG